>JABWAY010000396.1 GCA_013360825.1 Candidatus Brocadiia bacterium
GAGGTGGCCTTGAGCGAGGCGGCGAGGGCTTTCAGGGCGCCCTCCTCGTCGCCGCGGGCGCGGGCGAGCGCGGCGTCGGCGGGGCCGTCCAGGACCTGGAGGGAGGGGGCGAGTTCCGGGTTGAAGAACAGGAGTTCGCTGAGGACGTCGAGCCGGCCGGCGGCGAGAGCGGCATCGAGGCGGGGTTGCAGGATCGAGTCGGGGTCGTCGAGGAATGAGAGCCGTTCCAGGCAGTCGAGTTCGACGTCCAGGTTCCCGTCCTCGCGGGCGGCCGCGGCGGCGGCGCGCAGGAGTTCGATCGCGACGGGCGGCGGGGATTCGCCGCGCTTCCGTGCCGCGTCATCTCTCTGTTCGCGGCAGGTGCCGAGGATCTGCAGGCAGAGCGCGGTCTCGGTGCGAAGTCCGGCGCGGCGCGCGGCGGCGATCGCGGGGCGCAGGATCGCCACCGCGGCCTCCGGCCGTCCGGCCCGGGCTTCGGCGAGGGCGCGGCTGCGTTCCGACCGGATCCAGTCTGTGGTATCCGCCTGCGAGGGGGAGGCGAGCAGAAGTGCGAGGAAGATGGCCGGGACGGATCTCATCGGAGACTCCTTTGGCGGCGTGGAGAAGGTGCACAGCGCAATTCGCGGTCCTTCCGGTTCCGCGGGGGAGCCGGCCGGTTCCGTCGTGAATTCATACGCCCGGCGTCAGGAACGCGGGCAGGACGTCTCCGGCCCTCCCCAGAATGGTCGCATCCACCACGGGCGTCAACTCCGTCTCCTCGGGATTGACCTCGATCACACAGGCCCCGGCCCGGCGGGCCAGGCGCGGGAGGAGCGCCGCGGGGTAGACGAGGGCGGAGGTGCCGACGACAAAAAAGAGTTCGCAGGCCGACGCGGCGGCCTCGGCGCGCTCGAACGCGCCCTCCGGGAGCATCTCTCCGAACAGGACGACGTCCGGCCGCAGGGGGGAGGCGCAGGCACAGCGCGGGGGGAGCTCCGGGAGGGAGTCGGGGAGAACCACCCTCCGTGCGCACCGGAGGCAGCGGCCATGCCGGATGCTCCCGTGGAGTTCAACGACCTTCCGGCTCCCGGCGGCCGCGTGCAGCCCGTCGATGTTCTGCGTCGCCAGCAGAAAATCCGGAAACCGCGCTTCCCAGCCGGCCAGGGCGGCATGCCCTGCATTCGGGCGGAGGTCCCGGAGCAGTCCGCGCCTGTGGTCGAACCACTCCCAGACGGTGACGGGATCGCTCGCGAGAAGTTCGGCGCTCGAGAGCTCCGAGACCGGGCGCCCCCGCCATTCCCAGATCGCCGCTCCGCCGCCGCCCCGGAAGGTCGGCACTCCGGATTCCGCGGAGATCCCCGCCCCGGTCAGCGCCGCCACGCGCCGCGCTTTCCCGAACCGTGCCCGCAGCTCCTCCGTCACGCCGGCGACAATCATCCGTTCGCTTCCGCCATCATCCACGCGACCACCTGCTTCGCGCGCGTGTCGATCGCGACGAGGTAGTACTCCCCCTGAAACCCGGCGCCCTGGGCCGTCCGCTTGCGGATGCCGCGCAGGTGGACCGGGCGCAGGTTCTTGCCGCCGCGGAAACCGCGCCACGCGGGATTGACGATCCCGGGGTCCCAGGTCTGGGCGAACAGGTCGAACACGCTCGATTTCCGGTCGAGCGGGGGGCCGATCTCGACCTCGACCTCCGCCATCCCCGCATTCGCGGCCCAGCCCGACAGCCCGGGGCGCCACTCGAGAAGGGACTTCATGACGGACGCGACCTCCGTGCGTGCTTCGTGGTTGTAGAGGACGCCGATGCCCGCGACGGTTTCGCGGATCGGTCCGCCGACCTCGAGGTAGACGGGGGCGGCCGGGGTGGCGGCGGCGCGGGGGCGGGCGATCGGGATCGGAGGGGCGGGGGCCGGGGGAGTTCCCGGCGGGGCGGCGTCGCCCGCGGGACCCCAGCGGTAGGGAGGCTGGTCGGGGGCCACGCATTCCCACTGGAGGCCGCAGGCCCGGCAGCGATAGATCTCGCGGGAGGGCGGACCGTCCTGCTGCCGGAGAAACCGGAACGCGGAGGCGACGCGGATCCGGGACATGAACTCATCCGCGGCCCGTGCGGTCTTGAACTCGCGGGGGGGAAAGGCGCCCAGGCAGGTGCAGTCGGCGCTCATGCGCGTGCGGCGACCTTGACCGCGCGCCAGGTCGCCGCCGGGTGATCCCCGAGCGTGAACGTCCAGGTCGTCCCGCAGCGGCGGCAGCCGAAGCTCATCCCGTCGCGGTCGAGGGGGAGGAAGAGGGTGGAGAAGCGGACGAGGGAGCCGAAGGTGTCGGCGTCGCGGAGGGTGCGGAAGTTCCGCGGGGGGAAATCGGTGAAACAGCGGCAGCTGACGGACATGGGGGGATTATCGCGGCGGGGCTCGCGACCGGCGAACGGAAACCGTGTCCGAGCCGGGGAGCCCGGCGGGGGAGGAGCCGGAAGTTGTTGATCCGCGGGCGGCGGCAGGGATCATTCAGGGAATGAACCGGATCCGCCCCCTCCTCCTGCTCGTCCTCGCCGCCGGGTGTGCCTCGGCCCCCGTCCGCGAGCCGCTCCAGAAACGCGAGGCCGTCCCCGGCCGCGAAATCATGGACGACCTGCTTCTCGTCTCCCTCCGGACCGGCTCGCCCGGGGAGGTCGTGGTGCGGAACCTCCGCGGCGAGCCGCGGAGAATCCTCTGGACCGCGCGGTTCCGGTCCCCCGACGGCTACGAGATCCGCTCCGCGCACGGAGCGGTGCGCGAGGTGCTGATCCCGGGGGGCGGGGAAGCGCGGCTGCCGCTCAACCCGCCGACGCCGGACGCGACGCAGGTGGAGCTCATCCTGGGGGATCGGTAAGGACGACGGTCCCGGCGTTGCCGTCGACGGTGACGTTCTGCCCGTCGCGCAGGGCGCCGAGCAGTCCCGGGATGTTGACCACGGCGGGGAGGGCGTACTCGCGCGCGACGATGGCGCCGTGCGAGAGCATGCCGCCGACCTCCATGACGACGGCGGAGGCGCGGAGAAAGAGCGGGGTCCAGCCCGGGTCGGTGGAGGGGGCGACGAGGACATCCCCCTGTTTCAGGCGGTGCCCCTCGGCGGGGTGACGGATCAGGCGGGCGGGGCCGGTCGCGCGCCCGGACGACACCCCCATTCCCCGGAGCATGCCGTCGACGGGCTTCGCGGGCGGCGGCGGCGGGGCCGCGGGCGCGCCCGCGACGATCACGTCCGGGGCGGACTCCCGTTCCCAGGCCGCCACCTGCTCCCGGCGATCCGACACCAGCGCCCGCGCCCCCG
>JABWAY010000397.1 GCA_013360825.1 Candidatus Brocadiia bacterium
CGCGAGCTCGGCGTAGCGCGCCATGAGCCCGCGAGTGCCGGCGAACACTTCCATGCAACCGCGCAGGCCGCAGACGCAGACCGGCGCCGACGGTGAGCTGTCGACGAGCAGGTGCCCGATCTCGGCGGCGAAACCGTGGGCGCCCCGGCGCAGGGCGCCGTCGATCACCAACCCGCCGCCCACGCCTGTGCCCAGGGTGGCCACCAAGAAGCTCTGGTGCGCGCGGCCATGCCCGAAGAGCAGCTCGCCCAGAGCGGCCGTGGTCGAGTCGTTCTCGACGGCCACCGGCAGGCCCAAGCGGCGCTCCAACTCTTGGCGGATGTTCACCCCTTCGAAGCCCGGCACGTTGGGCAAGCGGTAGCAGCGCCCGGCGTGCATCGCCCCGCGACGCAGGTAGCCCCGGCGGGCCTCTCTCCTGTCCGGCGACGGCGGAGCGAGAGCGGCGTGCTCCGCGAGTTCGAGGGCGAACGGGTCGGTCGGATGCGGGGGGGCAGGGGCCGATCTCCCGGGAGCGAGGGGGGGGAGCGCGGGCGGCCTCCCGCCGAGATGGATTTCAATCAGTTCCAGCGCCAGGGCGTGCAGGCGCGCGCGGGCCCCGGGGAGCTGGAGCTGATACGCGGCATCCCGGAGAAGGGCGTGTCGGAACAGGTAGGCGATCTCGGCATGCATGTGGGCAAGAGTATCCGGATCCTTCGCCGGAGTGGACACGTTCAGGCGGCCGGACGACTTCCGGGATCGATATCCCGTCCGTGGGGACGAGGCCCCACGGGTCGCCTGCCACCGGCCCGCTGCCTCACGGCCCCTCGCCCGGCATTTCCGGACAGATGTCCGCGTAGTCGCCGTACGGATATTTCCCCGTGCCGTCCGTGAAGGGAAACCCGCGGCAGACGGTCGGGTAGTCCGGCGTGTCGTGGAGCGAGCAGCCGTTCTTCTGGAAGAAGACGCAGCGTCCGCCGCGGATCCGGGTGCGCCATTCGTTCCAGCGCGTCCGGTAGACATGCGTCGGTCCGTGCGAGCGCAGAAGCCGCCTGGCTTCCCCCGCCGACAGCATCGTCCCGTAGGCGCAGCAGGCGGAGTTGTGCGGACAGGGCATGCACGGGAGCGGCCGTTCCTTCTGGTGGCGCGCGATTTCGGCGTGAAGGAGCGCGATTTCCAGGGTGATCGGGGAGCTAGACATGCGCGGCTCCGTCACGGACAGGTTGAAGTCTCACGTTGGAGTGCCGGAAGCAGGGGGGGACTCAAGCCGGGCTGTGGTTCGGAAGCGGCAGGATGACCTGAATGGTCGATCCGTTCAAGTTCGCGGTGGCATTCCGATCCGGGCGGCGTTTTCGACATGGACGAATCGCCGCCGTCCCCGCCAGCTTCCGTGGACCTTCCGGAACCGGGCGTCCACGCCGACCTGGCGGAAGCCGAGCTTCCGGAGGAGCCGCCGCGAGGGAAGATTGTCCGACCAGCACCACGCTTCGATCCGCGTGAACCCGAGCCGACGGCCGAGATCGAGAAGCGCCCGCGCCGCTTCGGTCGCATACCCGCGTCTCCAGAAGTCCGGCGCGATCTCGTAGCCGATGTCGGCCCCGGTCCGACCGGGCCGCAGCGACGCGTTCCCGATCAGCGCGCCGGTTCTGCGGAGGACGACGGCGTGGCAGAACTTCCGCGGGCGCGCCCGCCATCCCCGCATCATCATCGCCACGAATGCCTTCGCGTCGCGCGACGTGCGGCGTTTCCAGTGGGAGCGTGCGAGGTAGCGCGGGTCGGACTGGTACGCGAGGACCGCGCGCCAGTCAGAGGGGAGGAAGGGGCGGAGGAGGAGGCGGGCGGTGAGGGTCCGGGCGGGGCTGGTGGACCTGGAGGCGGGCATGGTCGGGGGATCGTACCGTGCCCGGAGGCCCGGAGGCGATCGACCTCTCCGGCAGCGGTGTACAATCGCCCGGCCGGTGCGACCCGTCGTTGCGCCGTTCTGACGCCTTCGAGGAGATTCCCGCATGGCCGCCCCCGCCTTTGCCCGCGACATCATGAGCCAGCCCGTCATGACGCTGTCGCGGGATGCTTCCGTGCTCGACGCCGCGAAATTCCTCCTCGACAACCGCCTGTCCGGGGCGCCCGTGCTGGACGACCGCGGGCGGGTGGCGGGGGTGTTCACGTTCCGGGATCTCGCGAAGTTCTTCCTGGAGCCCGCGCTGGAGGACGCCTCCGCGCCGCGGCCGGATCCGGCGAAGGCGAAGGTGTCGGAGCTGATGACGAAGCACGCGGAGTCGGTCCGCCCCGGGGACCGGATCGAGGATTGCCGGAAACTGATGCGCCAGCACCGCATGCACCGGGTGCTGGTGACGGACGACGAAGGGGCGCTGGTGGGGATCATCAGCGCCACCGACCTGGTCTTCCGGGTCCACGAGGGCGTGTGAGCCCCCCGGACGAGCGCACGCTGGCCGCGCGCCGGGATCGGGCCACGCGCGCATTCGGGGACTGCGCCGCGACGGTGCTGGTGGGTGCGGGGGTGCCCCTCGGGAAGCCCGGCGGGCTCGACCAGACCTATCCGTTTCTCCCGCACCCGCGCTACTTCTGGCTTTCAGGGGCGCGCCGGACCGGGGGCGTCCTCGCGTGGGAACCCGGCGGCGCCTGGACGCATTTCGTGCGCCCCGCGACCGCGGAGGAAAGACTCTGGGAAGGCGAGCCGGACGTCCCGGCCGGAACGGATGTCGCCGGGCTGGCGGACTGGCTCAAGGCCCGTGCGGGACGCCCCGTCGCGGTGCTCGGCGCGGGCGTGAAGGACGTCACGGGGGACGAAGCGCTGGCCGCGATCCTTCGCGATGCCCTCGACGCCGCGCGCCGGCCGAAGGACGCCGCCGAGCTGGCGCTGCTGAGGAGGGCGGTCTCCGCGACGGCGGCCGGGCACGCGAAGGCGCGCGCGCTTCTCCGCCCCGGGATCTCCGAGCGGGAACTGCAGATCGAGCTCGAAGCCGAGATGTTCCGGCACGGGGCGACCGGGACGGGATACGGGACGATCGTCGGGGTGGGCGACCACGCGGCGGTCCTGCATTTCGAGCCCGGCCCGCGGCGCGCGGCGGCGGGGGACACCGTCCTGATCGATGCGGGCGGGGAGATCGACGGGTACACGGCGGACGTGACGCGGACCTGGGCGGTCGGGGAGCGGTTCACGCCGGAGCAGCAGGCGATCCGGGATGCGGTTCTCGCGGCGCATGCCGAGGGGATCCGGCGCTGCCGGGCGGGGACGGAATGGCACGACGTGCATCGCGGGGCGGTCACGGCGC
>JABWAY010000398.1 GCA_013360825.1 Candidatus Brocadiia bacterium
GGCGCCGGCCTCGCCCGGCTCGCCGCCCGCTCCCGCCCCCTCGCCCTCGCGGCCCTCCTCGCCCCGCTTCTCCTCACCGCCTGGAAACTTGCCGATCCCCCGGAAACCCGCCGCGCCATCTTCGGCCGCGAACGCGCCAGGGTCGAAGCGGAGCTCGAGGCGCTTCCGGGAAAGGACCTGGTCTTCGTGCGCACCCCGCCCGGGTATCCGCGCGACCTCGAATGGGTCTACAACGGGGCGGATCTTCCTTCGGCCGGGATCGTCTGGGTCCGCACGGTCGGTCCGGTCGAGGATGCGGCGCTCCGGTCCGCGTTCCCGGATCGCACCGCCTGGACGGTCGAGGCCGGGACGGTGCCGGCGCTCGTGCTGCCGCTGCGCTGATCCGGGCAGAATCTCCGCGCAAACCCGCCGGGTGGCACGGTTTCTGCTGAATCAGGTGTCCCCGGAATTTCCCCGGCGGCGGACCGCCGGGGCCCCCCGGGGAGGCGTGCCCGACAGGCCCTCGAAGGAAGGAGTGACGGAAATGGCAGACACCACCCGCCAGAATCGCGCCACCACGCTCGTCGCCGTCTGGCCCGGCATGGGCCAGGTCGCGAGTACCGCGGGCTACTACCTCATGTCGCGGCTCGGCATGGAAGAAGCGCCCCCGATCGCCGCCGCGGACCTCTTCGACGTCGAGCACGTCGAGATCCGCGACGGGCTCGTCCGGAAGGCCGACGCGCCCCAGGGCCGTCTGTTCCTCCGGAAGAACCCGGGTGAGGGCGCCGACGTCGCCGTGTTCATCGGCGAATCGCAGCCCCCGTCGGGGAGCAACGTCGCCTTCTGCAAGCGCCTGCTCGACGCCGCCGAGGCCCTGGGCGTCCGCGACGTCTACACGTTTGCCGCGATGGTTTCCGAGATGCTCCCGTCCAGTCCCTCGCGCGTGGTGGGCGTCGCCACCGACGAATCGGGACTTGCCGACCTGAAGCGTCGCGACATCACGATCCTCGACACCGGGCGGATCACCGGCCTGAACGGCGTATTCCTCGCCGAGGCCGCCGGGCGCGGGATGCGGGGGATCGGCCTGCTGGGCGAAGTTCCGGCGCTGGCCGCCCAGATTCCGTACCCGAAGGCGTCCCGCACCGTCCTGGAGACGTTCGCCGCGCTCGCCGGCATCGAGGTCGACCTGGAGGCGCTGGTCCGGTACGAGCGGCGGATCGACCGCCAGCTGACGGGGCTGGTCACCCAGATTCAGCAGGCGATGCAGCCGAAGGTCATGGAGGACCCGGAGGAGGAGGACCTGACGCCGGACGAGCCGGGCGGGGACGCCGGCGCCGAAGTCGAAGGGGAGTCGAGGGCGGGGATCTCGGATACCGACCGCGCCCGGATCGACGACCTGTTCGGCCAGGCGCGCACCGACCCTTCGAAGTCGTTCGAGCTGAAGCAGGAGCTCGACCGGCTGGGCGTCTTCAAGGACTACGAGGACCGCTTCCTCGACCTGTTCCGCAAGGCGGGGTGAGTGCGCGTCCGGGGGCGGATCGTGCGCCCCCGGCGGCGCCGCCTACTCCTTCTCCGAGCCTCTCCAGCCCACCGGGATCATCCGCGAGGCGTTGAGGATGAACAGCAGTTCGCTTCCGACATGGACGAGCGTCGCCACGACGGGCGTCAGGAACCCTGTGGAGGCGAGGCCGATCCCGACGATGTCGATCAGGACGGTGCCCCAGAAGTTGAAGCGGACGATGGCGAGGCAGCGGCGGGAGAGGGCGACGGCCTGGACGAGGCGGCCGAGGTCGTTGCCGATGAGGACGACGTCGGCGGATTCGCGGGTGAGGCTGGTGCCGGAGCCCATGGCGATGCCGACGTGGGCGAGGGCGAGGGCGGGGGCGTCGTTGATCCCGTCGCCGACCATGGCGACGCGGCGGCCTTCGGCGACGAGGGCGGTGATCCGGGCGATTTTGGCGTCCGGGGTGGCGCCGCCGAGGGCGCTGTCGACGCCGAGCGACCGGGCGGCCTCGTCGACGACATCCGTGGCGTCTCCCGAGAGGATCTCGGTGCGGAGGCGGAGCGATTTCAGCGCGCGGATCGCACCGGCGGCCTCGGGGCGGAGGGCGTCGGCGAGGTGGATGGCGCCGAGGACGCGTCCGTTCCCGCGGACGGTGGCGAAGTAGTTGCGGCCCCCGTACCGGTCCGGCTCCTCGAGGCAGGTGCGGGCCACCGCCAGCGGCAGCCCGTGGCGGGCCTCGGCGGCGAGGAGGAAGGGCTCCGCCGCGGCGAGGAAGGAGGCCGGTCCGTCGTGCCTGTCGAGGTTCATCGGTGGATCCTACGGGGGATTGCAGCGGGCGGCGGGCGCCCCCCGCCCGCCGGTCGACGGAAACGGGTCGGGTTCCGTACTGATCAGGTTGACTCCGCGGAGGGGCCCTCCTACAGTGGCGGCCCGAGAAAGGAGGCGCCCCCGATGGGAGCGAAGCCGGCCATCGCGCCCGACGAGTACTGGAACCCGAGGCACGAGACGATGCCCCGGGCGGAGATCACGGCCATCCAGGTCGCCAAGATGCGCCGCCAGCTCGCCTACGCCTGGGAGCGGAGCCCCTTCCACCGCCGCCGGTGGGAGGCCGCGGGCTTCGAGCCCGGCCAGTTCCGCTCCCTCGACGACCTCCGCCGCATCCCCCCCATGACCCGCGCCGAGTGGATGGAGGCCCAGGCCGCCCATCCCCCCTACGGCGACCTCCCCGCCGCCCCGCCGGAGGTGGCCATCCGCCTCCACACCACCAGCGGGACCACGGGCCGCATGCCGCTCCGCGCCCTCGACGGCATGCGCGACTGGGAGTGGATCGCCGAGATGTGGTGCCACGGCTTCCACGCCTTCGGGGTGCGCCCCTCGGACACCGTGTTCTTCGCCTTCTCCTACGCCTCCTTCATCGGGTTCTGGGGGGCCCACTACGCCTGCGAGAAGCTCGGCGCGCTGGTCATCCCCTCGGGCAGCCTCCCCACCGACACCCGGGTGAAGCTCATCGTCGAGAACGGCGCCACCACCGTCTGCGCCACCCCCACCTACGTGCTCCGCCTCGCCCAGGTCGCGCGGGAGATGGGCGTCGACCTCCGGAAGGCGGGGAAGGTGGAGAGGATCCTCCTCTCCGGCGAGCCCTCGGGGTCGGTGCCCGCGGTGCGGCGGAAGATCGAGGAGGAGTGGGGCGCCCCCTGCGGGGACTCCGCGGGGATGACGGAGATCGGCACCATCATGATGTTCGAGTGCCGCCACCGCCCCGGCGGGATGCACATCATCGAGGA
>JABWAY010000399.1 GCA_013360825.1 Candidatus Brocadiia bacterium
GGCCTGACCGGGCTGGAGTGGCTGCGGGCGTCGCAGGCGAAGGCGGTCGCGCCGGACGACCCCGGGGCGGACCAGGCGCTCAAGGCGGCCGGGACGAGGCTGGAACGGGCGATGCGGCCGGTGATCCTGGTCAAGGGGTTCCGCAACGCGACCGGAGCCGAGGGGCGCCATGTCCGGCTGGCGTCGGAGACCTACCGGCTGCTCCGTGAGGCCGGCAGGAACGGCCGCCTGGCGACGATCCTCGACGAGGATTCGTACGCGATCCACCTCAAGGAGAATGCGAACTTCACGCCGGACCTGATCGTCAAGGCGACGCTCGAGCGCTTCGACCTCATGCACCATCCGATCCGATCCGAGGCACGCTCCCAGGAGTATGACCGGCGCGTCTCGTTTCTTGATGTGACCGGCAAGGTGTACATCGAGGGGCGGGAGCGCGACACGTACAACTACCAGGAGATCACGAAGCGCGTGGAGGGGGCGGCGATCCTGACGTACGAGATCTACGACGTCACGGGGCGGACGGTCCTGGCTGAGGACACGCTCCGCGCGGACCTGGACAGGACCGACCGGGTCGTCCTCGGAAACCGTGAGGCCGGGGTGGCGGACGATCCGGACGAGATGCCGGCCGACGGGGCGCTGGCCGACGAGCTGCAGGGGCAGCTGAAAGACCGTCTCCTCGAGCGGATGCGATCGGAGCTCGGGTGGGTCGGGCGCCACACCTACACCTCCTACGAGCGTGCGAAGGAGAACGGGGACATGGACGCGGCGGTGAGCTGGGCGGTGATCGCCCTCCGCTCGCTCAAGGCCGCGGAGCGCCCGATCGTGGAGGCCGACATCGAGTTCGTGCTGCGCCGGACCGGCTGGTCGCTCCGGGACGGCACGATCGTCCCCGAGCAATTGCGCTGAATCGGCGCGACCCGGCGCCGCACCGCCCCGTACAATCCCTTCCCTACCCCAACGGAGATCCTCCCCATGCGCGTCCTGACCCGCGGTGACCTGGACGGCCTCACGTCTTCCCTTCTCCTCACGATTGCGCACGAGGTCTCGGAGATCCGGTTCGCGCATCCCAAGGACGTCCAGGATGGGAAGGTCAAGGTCGACGCGGAAGACATCATCGTGAATCTGCCATACGTGAAGGGATGCGGGATGTGGTTCGACCACCACGTGTCCGAGGAGGGGAAGCTCCCGGGGATCGGCGAGTTTGCGGGGAGATTCGCGGTCGCCCCGAGCGCCGCGCGGGTCGTCTACGATCACTACCCCCAGCACAAGAAGGCGTTCGATCGATTCACGGACCTCCTCGAGGCCACGGACCGGCTGGATGGCGCGCAGCTGACGAAGCAGGAGGTGGAGGCGCCGACGGGATGGATCCTGCTCGGGCTGACGCTCGATCCCCGGACCGGGCTCGGGCCGGAGTTTCAGAAGTACTTCCGGTGGCTGGTGGAGTACATCAAGGAGGTGCCACTCGCGAAGATCCTCGAGCACAAGGAGGTGAGCAAGCGGACCGAGCGGGTGCTCCGGGAGCAGGAGGAGTTCAAGGGAGCGCTGGCGAAGGCCGCGAAGGCGGACGGCGGGGTTGTGATCACGGATTTCCGCGGGCAGAAAGGGGTCCCGGTCGGGAACCGGTTCCTGGTCTTCACGCTGTTCCCGGACTGCCACGTCGAGGCGCGGATCTTCAACGGCCACGCCGGGCAGACGGTGATCGCCGCGGGGGCGAGCATCTTCAACCGGACGTGCCGGGTGAACATCGGGCAGCTTCTCGGGTCCTACGGCGGAGGCGGCCACAAGGGTGCCGGGACGGCGCAGCTCGCGCCGGAGAAGGCGGAGAAGCAGCTGGCGGAGATCCTGGCGACGCTGAAGGCAAACAGGGAGTAGGGGGTGCGATCCGGGGAGCCCCGCCGGCGACTCCCCGCTGCCGCGGCACTCGCCGCGGCCCTCGGTGTCTGGGGGTGCGCGTCACCGGAGCGCGGGGACCCGGCCCCGGACGCCGGATCCGTCGATCCGGTCCCCGCGCCCGCCGGTGAGGACCTCTCCTGGGAGAGTCCCGGGTTCCACCTGCGGGGCCGTTTCCCCGCCGGATGGATGAGGCGGCAGGTCGAAGATCCGGGGATCATCTCGATCGCACGGGAGGACGCGACGATCGATCTCCGCGTCCTCATCCTCGACGCGACCGCCGCGCGCCCGGACGAGGAGATCCTGGCCCGGCTCGCACCGGACGGCTGGAGCCGAGAGTCCGGGAGCCGCTTCGAATTCCTGGGGACACAGGCCGCGCGCGGGGACTTCGCCGGCGCGGACGGCCTCACCTCGACGCAGATTCTCTGGGAGGCGCACGAGGGCGCCCGGCCCGGGCGGAAATTCCTGTTCCACTCCATCCTCGTCTGCCCGGCCGGCGTCGCCGCCGCCCGCCGGCGGGAATTCGACGAGTTCCTGATGGCGCTGGAAGCCGACCTCGACGGCCCCGCGACCGAGCCTGTGCACCGCGCTCTCGACGAAGGGTGGGAGATCGTGACGCGCCCCGCCCGGCGGGCAATCTCCCTTTCCGGATTCTCATTCCCCCTCCCCACGGATCCGTTCCTGAGGCGCGATCTTCCCGTCGCCGCAGCGCTCGACGCCGCCGACCTGAGCCGCGAGCGCCATGCGGCCGGAGAGACGCCGGGGCACGAGGAGATGCTCGACGCGGCCATGGCCCACTACAACGTCGCGCTTCACCAGCTCTGGAGCCAGCTGGGGGCCCCTGAGGAACGGCGCGAGGGGCAGCGCTCCTCCCCGCGCGAGGCGCTGGAGCTGTCGACGCGCATGCACGCCGCGCTGGCCCTGAACCTGACGCTCCGGGCCAAGCTCGGCGCCCTGCGCGCGGACCGCCCCTGGCGGGACCTCGAGCGGCTGAAACAGAACGCGACGGTCCTCGAGGCGCTGGCGGAGTGGTTCCGCGGAGGCGTGCTGACCGGCGAGATCCGGAGCGATCTCGGCGGGGCCGCCGCCGCGCCGGTCGGGGATTACCGGGAGCTGGCTTTCGCCCTCAGCCGCGGCATCGACCCGGAGAACGCCATCACCGCCGCGCGCCGGGTGCTCGAAGGCCACGCGGCGCTCACGGAGGGACGCCACAGCGACGCGGAGGAAGCCGGGCGAAGCGCCATCGCGGCGACCGGCGGAGCCTGGGCGGACGGCTGGCGGCTCGCCGCCGCGGCGCTCTACGCGGACGGACGCCTCGACGCCGCGGCGGGCGCCTCACGCAGGGCGACGACCGCACTCCCG
>JABWAY010000400.1 GCA_013360825.1 Candidatus Brocadiia bacterium
GACGAGTTCGCGGGCGCGACCGGGGACTTCAGCCGCGCGATCGCGCTGGAGCCGGCGAATCCCGACTGGCTCGCGCGGCGCTCGCAGGCGCGCATGGCGCTCGACAACTGGGAGGGCGTGCTCGAGGACGCCGAGACCTGGCTGCGGCTCAAACCCGGGGCCGTCGAGGCCGTCGCGACGCGCGGGTGGGCCATGGTCAACCTCGGGGAGGTCGACGCCGGCCTCGCGGAGCAGGATCGCGCCTTCGAACTCAGCGGCGCCAATCCGCTCTTCCGCGCACGGTTCGACGCCTATCTCCGCAAGGCGGACTGGACCGCGCTCACCGCGGAGGCCGAGGGCGCCATCGCCGGGCGCTCCCCGCGCGGCGGTCTCGATTTCTACCGCGTGGTCGGGCTGGTCGGGCAGAAGCGCTGGGACGAGGCGGCCGCGGCGGTCGAGGAGGCGCGGCGCCGGGGGGCGACGACCGAGGCGGATCTCGGGGGCGCCTGGCTTGCGGGGACTCCCGAGGCGGGGAGGCATTTCTCGCCCCCGCGCTCGATCCAGCTTCTGGACAGCGCCGCTCAGCTCACCATCTCGGGGTTCCTCAACACGCGCGCCCGGACGCTGTTTCTCGGGGGGAGCACCGACCAGTGTCTCGATTATCTGTCCACCCGGGGGCGGCGCGGCAACCCCGAGACCCTGTTCTGGATGGGGGCGTGCTACTGGAAGCTGGGAAGGCTGGCGGAAGCCGGGGCGGTGCTGCGGGACGCGCGGCGCCTGAACCCCTACCTCGTCCGGCACGCGGAGGCGGTCCCGGGATTGCGGGAGTTCGTGGCGGGGATCGACCGGGAGATCGCGGGGGAGGGGGCGGGGGGAGCGCTCCGGTTTGAGCTCGCCACCCACCTGATGAGCGTTGCGGAAATCGAGGGGCTGGTCCGGCGGTTCCGTTTCGCCCGGGCCGTGAAGGAATACGAGGCCCTGCTCGCCTCCGTGACGTCCTCGGTCCGCCGGGCCGAGATCGAGGCGCGGCTGCCCGAGCTGCGGGGACTGGCCGGGGCGCACGGGAAACTGACGGCCGCGATCAACGCCGGGACGCTCACGCTGAAGACCAGACTGGCCAGAACGGACCTGACCATCGTGAAATCCGGCGACGAGACCTTCGACTTCACCGTCCCTTCCGGGTCCGGCCGGTTTCCGTGGGCGTTCTTTGAAACCGCCGCCTACGTCGACTTTGCGCGGCAGGCGGTCCTGACGCCGGCGGAGCTGTCCGGGCTGGCCTGCCTCGCGTGGGACGCGGGCGCCCGCGACCTCGCCGTGCAGCTCTTCGAGGAGGCCGCGAAAAAGAACCCCGCGCTCCGGCCCGGGATCGCGGCGTCGGTGGCGCGCCGCCGCGGGATCGCAGTCCCCGAAGGCGGGTTCCTGGCGTTCCGGGGGCGGTACGTGTCCCCGGCGGAGAAGGCGCAGCTCGAGAAGGGACTGGTGGAGTGGGACGGGGGGTGGGTTCCGGCGGAGGACCGGGCGAAGCTGGCCCAGGGGTTCGTCCGGGTCGGCGGGGACTGGGTGCGGGCGGCGGAGGCCGACCTGCTCGCACGCGGTTTCCGGCAGCACGGGGGGCGCTGGCTGTCGCGCGCCGATTACGACGCGGCGCGGTCCGTCTGGGCGGACGCCTGGGTGGAGGAAACGCCGCATGCGATCGTGAAGACGAACCACTCGGAGGCGTTCTCAAAGGACCTTGCGGCGCTGGTCGAGGCCGCCTGGCCCCACCTGCGGGAGCTCCACGGCGGCGAGCCGGCGTTCGCGCGCGGCGGGAAACTGACCCTGCATGCGTTCCGGACGTTCGACGACTACCGCCGCCACTGCGTCGAGCACCGGGCGGAGGACCAGCTGGCCGCCGCGGGGTTCGCGCGGAGCGACCTCGACGTCGCCGCGGGGTGGAACAAGACCGGCAACGACCGGCATTTCCTCCAGACCATGGTCCACGAGGCCGCCCATCTGTTCGCCTTCCGGGCGAGCCCCGCCGCGCGCTCACCGTCGTGGTACTCCGAGGGAATGGCCACCGCGCTCGAGGGGTTCCGGTGGAACGGGTCCGCCTTCGTCTTCGACTTCCTCAGCGACCTCCGCCTGCCCTTCGCCCGCGCCGCCGCCCGCGGCGTCCGCGCAATCCCGCTGAAGGAACTGCTGGCCGCCGATGCCCTGACGCTCATCCGGACCGACTCCTCCCGCGCACTGGTCTTCTACGGACAGTGCTGGTCCCTGCACTTCTTCCTCTCCCGCACCGCCAACCCGGCCTGGCGGAAAGCCTGGGGGGAGTACCGGGAGATGGTCCGGCGGGGCGGCACCCGGGATTTCCTGGAGTTCTTTCCCGACGCCGACCGGCTCGAGAAGGACTGGGTGGAATTCGTGAAGGGGCTCTGACGGCGGCGTCCGTCCCGGTCAGCGGCCCTCGCCGGGCCCGCGTGCCTCAGACTCCTCCGCGGGGATCTCCCGCGCCTCCTCCGTCGCCATCGTGAGAATCCCCCCGGCGAACCGCCCGTGGGTGTTCTCCAGCAGCTTCTTCGCGTAGACCACGTCCTCGCGCCTGGTCCCGTGCGCTGCGGCGACGAAGAGAATGCCGTCGGCGACGGGGGTCAGGAGGAGCGGGTCGACGGCGCCGAGGAGCGCCGGCGTGTCGATGAGGATGATGTCGGCCTTCTGCGACACCTCGGCCAGGAGAGCCTTGAACGGGCTTCCCTTGAGCAGCGCCACGGGGTTTGCGGGCGGGGGGCCGGAGGGGATGAAGCGGAGGTTGGGTTCGGAGGTGTCGAGGAGGAGGGCATCGACGTCGACAAGGACGGGCTGGCCGGAGGCATCGAGGCCGGCCTCGGCGACGCCGCGTTCGTTGGGGAGGCCGAGGAATTCGGCGAGGCGTCCGCGGCGGAGATCGGCGTCGATCAGGATGACGCGGAGTCCGCCGCGTGCGAGGGCGATCGCGAGGTTCAGGGCGAGGGTGGAGCGGCCGTCGCCGGGGGACGGGCCCGCGATCATGAAGGTCCGCGCGGCGTGGTCGGCGGCGTAGCTTTCGATCTGGGCCGCGACGGTGTTGTACGCCTCGGCGTAGGGGTGGCGCGGGTCGATGTGAAAGAGGAGGAGTTCGCTGGCGGGGGCGCGCGGGGTGGAGCCGAGGACGGGGATGCCGAGGGCGCGGAAGAGTTCGTGCTCGGTGCGGATCCTGCCGTGGACGCGGGGGCCGCGGCCGCGGGGGAAGAGCCAGGCGAGGGTGGCGGCGCAG
>JABWAY010000401.1 GCA_013360825.1 Candidatus Brocadiia bacterium
CCCAGGGTGGCGGCGCTCGAGGCCGAGGCGAAGCAGCGCGCCGGGTGGGCGCGCGCCAAAACCCTCGATGCCGACGGCCGGGCCGCAGAGGCCCTGGTGGAAGCGAAGCGCGCGGCCGCCGAGGGGCCGGACAACGCGGAACTGGCAGCATGGATCGCGCGGACATCATCCTCGCTGGAAGCGGCCACGACCCTGGCCGAACGCAAACGGCGGTTCGCGGAGGCCTCCGCGCGCGCCGACGCGGAGCCTGACCCCGCCTCGGCCCTGGTTCTCTGGGAGGCGGCGCTGCAGCTCGCCGACACGGAGCTCGATCGCCTCCACGCCGGAGAACGCATCAGGGCGCTGACCCGACAGATGCAGGACTCCGACCGCGCGCGCCTCTACGACGCTGCCATCCAGGAGGGCGACGCTGCCGTCGCCGCGCAGGATTTCGACCGCGCCGAGAAGCGCTTCCGGGACGCCCTCGCCCTTCGCGACGGGGACGCCGTGGCGACAGCCCGGCTCAAGGATCTCGCAGTGCAGCGCGCCCGGCGGGACCTGGCCGATGCGACCGCCCGCCTTGAATCGGCGCGCAACGCGAAAGACTGGCCCGGCCTGCAGCGCGCGGCGGAGCAGATCCTGGCGGTCCGGCCTGAAGACCCCGGGGCCCTCACAGCGCTGGCGGAGGCGAAGCAACGGCAGTTTTCCATCACGCCGGTCGAAAAGGGCAATCGGGTCGAGGTCGTGCTCGACGCCGCGAACGGGGTGAAACTCGAGTTCGTGACGCTCAAGCCCGTCCAGATCACGATCTTCGACGGGGCGGGAGTCTCGAAGCGGGTCAAGATCACGAAGGAGTTCGCGATCATGACGACCGAGGTCACCCAGGAGCAGTGGAACTCGATCCTCGGGGGCAATCGCTCTCACTTCCCCGGCGCCAGGCACCCCGTTGACTCCGTGACCTGGTATGACGTGCAGGACTTCCTCTGGAAACTCAACGAGCGCCTCGACGGGTGGACGGCGGCGCTTCCCACCGACGCGCAGTGGCAGTATGCGTGCCGGGGCGGCGGGAAGGGTGAGAAGTACGGATTCGGGGACGACGAGACGATGCTGGGGGAGCATGCGTGGATGTCGGAAAACAGCCAGGGAATGGCCCACGATGTGGGATTGAAGAAGCCGAACGGGCTGGGGCTGTTTGACATGCACGGAAATGCGTGGGAATGGTGCTGGGACGCGTACGTCGAGCTCGGGGAGATCCGGGAGACGACGGATCCGGCGGAGTCGGTCTGGGGAAAGGACCGGCTGCTGCACGGGGGCGGGAGCAACGCATCGCCCGCGGATTGCAGGACGGCGTTCCGGACCCGCAACCAGCCCCACGGCGTGCTGTGGGAGTACGGTTTCCGGCCGATCCTTGTGAAAGGCGAAGATCCGGCCCCGCACGTGCTGAAGCAGTCGTTCGATCTCGGCCGGGGTGTCTCGATCACGTTCCGGCGCGTGCGCGCGGGGACGTCCCCCATCGGCGCGGGGGACGAACGGCACATGGTGACGCTGACGAAAGACTTCTGGGTGCAGACGACGGAAACGACGCAGGCGCAGTGGGAGGCCGTGATGGGAAAGCGGGAGTTTGCGTCGCGGGGGGCGGACAAGCCTGTGGAATCGGTTTCATGGGACGATGCGGTGGAGTTTGCGAAGAAGCTCTCCTCGAGGTGCCGGATCCGCGCAGGACTGCCGACCGAGGCGGAGTGGGAGGTGGCGTGCCGGGGGATGACGGACATGACCTGGTCCATCGGAGACGGCGCGGCGCGGGTCGACGAAATCGCCTGGACAGTCGTGAACGCGAAGGGGTCTCAGCCGGTCGGTCGGCTCCGCCCGAACCTGCTGGGGCTGTACGACATGTCCGGAAACGTCTGGGAATGGGTGGCGGACTGGCACGAGCCCTGGACGGCGGACCCCGTGACCGATCCCGTGGGCCCCAGGACCGGCACCGAACGGATCATCCGCGGCGGCTGCTTCACCGACAACCGCGAGCTCGCGGCTTCCGGCTATCGCATGAAGGCGTCGCCCGGAGCCCGGCAGCTCAACATCGGATTCCGTGTTGTCCTGCGGTAAAGCGGGCTCCGCGGTGGCCCCCCTCCCCCCACGCAACCCCTGACAGAACGCCGACTTTCGCGCACGATGCGGGAATCCCCCACATCCGGAAACCCGACCCGTATCACCTGCTCATTCCCGCGAACCTTCCCGGCCCCGCGGCGATGAATCCCCCCCATGCCTGATCTCCCCCCGGACGTCCAGCCCGTCGCCGACGACCCCACCCGCCGGCTGGGGCGGTACATCATGGTCCGGCGGCTCGGGAAAGGCGGCCAGGGGGAGGTCTGGCGCGCCTGGGACACCCTCCTGGCGCGCGCGGTCGCCGTGAAAATCCTGCGCGACCCCGACCCCGAGGACCTCGTGCGCTTCCAGCGCGAGGCCAACATCCTCGCGAACCTCCACCACACGAACATCGCACCGGTCTTCGCGCTGGAGCACGAGGCGGGGCGGCATTTCATCGCGATGGAACTGGTGGACGGCGAGACGATCGACGTCTTGAACGCGCCGCTGGCGAAGAAGCTGGAGCACCTGCGGGACGGGGCGCGGGCGCTGGATTTCGCGCACAAGAAGGGAATCATCCATCGGGACGTGAAGCCTTCGAACATGATGGTCACGCCCGCGGGGCGGCTGTTCCTGATGGACTTCGGGGTGGCGCGGCCGGTGAAGCGGGGCGCGACGATCACGGCGACGGACTTCATCGTCGGGACGCCGGCGTACATGGCGCCGGAGCAGGCGCGCGGGGGGCGTGTGGACGAGCGGACGGACGTCTACTCGCTGGGGGCGACGCTCTACCGGCTCGCCACGCACTCCGATCCGTTCTACGGGGACGACCCCATGCAGGTCCTGCTCAAGGTGTCGCAGGAGGGTCCGCCGCGGCCGCGGACGCTGGAGCCGTCAATCCCGAAGGCGGTCGAGGACATCATCCGGGTCGCGATGTCGAAGGAGCCCGAGGCCCGCCACGCGAGCGCCGCGGAGTTCGCGGAGGAGATCGACCGGTTTCTGTCCGGGAAGAAGGTCCGGGCGGCGCCGCGCGATCCGATCCGGATCCCGCAGGGGGCGATCATGGCGCTCTTCGCCGTCGTGGCGGTGACCTCGGTCGCCTGGGCGCTGTTCCGGCCCGGTCCCGACCCCGCGCCGCCGCCGGCGGTCGCTCCGGG
>JABWAY010000402.1 GCA_013360825.1 Candidatus Brocadiia bacterium
GGCGCTGGCGGCGACCCGGGCGCGGCGCGGGGATGCGGTCCTGCTCAGTCCCGCCTGCGCCTCCTTCGACCAGTTCCGGAACTTCGAGGACCGCGGCCGCCAGTTCCGCGACCTCGCCCGCGAACTCAATGCGGCGCACGAGGAACGCGACGGCCTCCCGGCATCCCCGGAGCGCGTCCCGGCCTGAACGCCGGGCGGGGCGTTCCCCGCCGCCAGTCTCCGGTTGCCGCCGCGCCCGGATTCCGGTTCCATGCCCCCATGCGGGCGCTCGTCATCGGCGGCACGGCGTTCATGGGACCTCACGTGGTCCGCGGGCTCGCCGCGCTGGGCCACGAGGTCGCCGTCTTTCACCGCGGGAAGACGCCGGCCGATCTCCCCTCCGGCGCGCGCGAAATCCTCGGCGACCGCCGGGCGATCGGCGAGTCGGCCCCGGCGCTTCGCGCCTTCCGGCCGGACGTCGTGGTGGACATGGTGCTGCTTTCCGAGGACGACGTGCGGGGAGTCCACTCGGTCCTGGGGGGAGTCGCGGGCCGCCTGGTGGCGGTCTCCTCGGTCGATGCGTACCGCGCCTACGGCGTCCTGATCGGCGTGGAGGGCGGAGAGCCGGAGCCCGCGCCGCTCAGGGAAGAGGCGCCGCTCCGCGCCTGCCGCTATCCCTTCCGCGGAAAGGTCCCGGGGATGGATCTGTACGACAAGGTTCTGGTGGAGCGCGCGGCGCTCGGGTTCGCGGAGATGAGCGCGACGGTGCTCCGGCTGCCGATGGTGCACGGGCCGGGGGACCGGCAGCGCCGGGTGCGGGAATTTCTCGCGCCGATGGACCGGGGCCGGAAGGCGATTCTGCTGGATGCCGCCGCCGCGGCGTGGGAGGGGTGCCGGGGGTATGTGGAGAACGTGGCGGCGGCGATCGTCCTGGCCGCCGTGGATGCGCGTGCGGCGGGACGGGTCTACAACGTCGCCGAGCCCGTCTCGCGGAGCCAGAGGGAGTGGGTGGCGGGGATCGCCGCCGCCGCGGGGTGGGGCGGGCGGACCGTGGAACTCCCCGCCGCGCGGCTTCCGGAGCGCCTCCGGGCGGGGATGAACACCGCGCAGTCCCTCGCGGTCGACTCGTCCGCGATCCGGCGCGAGCTGGGGTACCGGGAGGAGGTCGCCTGGGACGAGGGACTGCGCCGCACCGTCGCCTGGGAGCGCGCCCATCCTCCCGCCGCGCCGCCGCCGGATTCCGAGGCCGATGCCGAGGAAGACGCGATTCTCGCCGGTCTCGCGTCATAATGGGGGGACCCATGGCGCGCTCCCTTCTCCTGATGCTCCTCCTCGTCCTCCCCGTGACGGCGCGCGACTTCGCGGACGGATTCGAGCGCGACGCCGACGGCAACGGATCTCCCGACGGCTGGACCGCGGTCGGTCTTCCCGAGGGGGGAGGGGCCAGGCTTTCGCTCGGGCCCGGGAAGGACGGCCAGGGGATGGTGCTGGAAGCCCCGGCCGCCGCGTCCGCGGCGGCGGAAACCCGCCTGACCGGACGGCTCGACCTGGCCAACGACTACGTCCTCGCCGCCTGGATTCTCGTCGAGGGCGGCGACGGCGCCGGCGCCACGCTCACCGTCCAGCTCGTGGACGAGCGCGGGGACCCCCTCGGCGCCCCGCAGTCCGCCGCCTCCGCCACGCCGCGCGATCACTGGACCCTCGTCGCCCTCCCCGTCTCCCTCATCGACAGCCGCACGCGCGCCCTCGCCATCCGCGCCACCCTCAACAACCGATCCGGAAAACCGGCCGTCGCGCGGTTCGACGACGTCTCCTGGGTCGCCAAGGCGTTCGTCGACGGGTTCGAAGCGGATCTCGACAGGGACCAGTTCCCGGACCGCTGGCGGTCGCTCCAGGGGGACGAGTACCCCGCGTTCAACGCGGTGGAGACGCGCCTCGCGAACGGGGAGGGGAGGGCCGGGGCGCGTGGGGTCGCGATGCGGGCGCAGGGACGGGGGGCGGGGCTCGAGACGCGCTGGGCGGTGGCGGTGGACCCGGACCGCGCGTACGAACTGACGGCCTGGGTGAAGACGCAGGGGACCGAGACGGCCACGGCGCGGGCGGAGGTGGAGTGGCTGGACGAGGGGGACGTTTCGGTCGGAGCGTCGCGGTCGGCGGCTGCGGGGGACACGGGCGGAGGATGGGTGCCGCTGACACTCTCCGTGGAGGAGGTCCCGGCGCGCGCGCGCAAGGCGCGGCTCCGCCTGATCCTGGCGGGCGACGACCAGGACGCGCGGGCGTGGTTCGACGACGTCGAGTGGCTCGGGCGCGTGCGTGTGCGGCTCGACACCGGGGGACGGGAGGGGAACGTCTTCCGGGAGGAGGAAGTCCGATCGGCGGGCGGGGTGTCGGGGACGCTGATCGCGCTGGGGCTGGAGGCCGGGTCGTACGAGGTGTTCGCGGTGGTCCGCGACGGCAGGGGGAAGGTCGTGTGGGACGGTCGGGTCGGCAGCGCGATTCTGAACGTCCGGGCCAACCTGGCGGTGCCGTTCGGGTTCCCGGCGCGGGAGCCCGGGCCGTACGAGGCCCGGATCCTCATCCAGGCGAACGGGCTTCCTCATGTCCAGGCCCGCGCCGCGTTCGGGATCGCCCATGAACCGCTGTTCGGCCAGAGGCGCGGGGGAGAGTTCGGCGTCTCCTGGAATCCGTATGTCCGCCGCCCGTCGGGGGCCGTCCTGGCGCAGTCTCTCGCGGGAAGGGTGTGCGTCCCGCTCTGGGATGTGGCGCAGCGCGACCGGCCGGGGCTGGATCCGGCGGGGGAGCCGATGCGCGCGATCCTCCTGGACCTCCGCCGGCACGGCCTGGAGGTGATCGGTGTGCTCTCGACGCCGCCGGGGGCGCCGCCCGGCAGGACGCTGGACGAGTTCTTCGCGTCGCGGGCGCGCTCGTGGGAGGGCCCGCTGGGGAGCCTGGTCTTCGCCCACCGGGACTCCGCGACCTCGTGGCTGCTCGATGCCGGCCCGGCGACGGCGGCGGACGGGGACCTCCTGGATCTCCTGGCCGCAAAGGTCCGCTCCGCCAGCGAATTCGCACAGCTGGGGGTCGCGCTCGGCGACGGCGAACCCGTTCCCGCCGGCGCGGCGTTCGTCGCGCGCCGGGGGACCGAAGCCGCGCCGGGAGACCGCCGCGAGGATATCCTGTTTCTCCCCTCCGTCTCGCCCGCAACCCTGGCGCGCCGGGCGGCCGCCGCGCGCGCGGC
>JABWAY010000050.1 GCA_013360825.1 Candidatus Brocadiia bacterium
CGGGGCGAAGCTGGCGGGGGTCTGCGACGCGAACGCGGCGCGGGCGGCCGAGATTGCGGCGAAGCACGGGGCGCCGGCGTTCGGGGACTGGCGCGAGCTGCGCGGGCGTGTGGATGCGGTGGTGATCGCGACGCCGACGGCATTTCACGCGGAGGTGGCGGAGGCGTTCCTGTCCGCGGGGGTGTCGTGCCTGGTGGAGAAGCCGATGACCTCCACGGTCGCGGACGGGGAGCGGCTGGTGGCGGCGGCGCGGGCATCCGGCGCGCGGCTGCAGGTGGGGCACATCGAGCGGTTCAACCCGTCGTGGACGGCCGCGCTGCCCGGGATGGGCGATGTCCGGTTCATCCAGGCGGAGCGGGTTTCGCCGTATCCGTTCCGGTCGACGGACATCGACGTGGTGCTGGACCTCATGATCCACGACATCGACCTGGTCCTCGCGCTCGCGCGGGCGCCGCTGGAGCGGGTGGAGGCGTGGGGGATGAAGGTCCTGTCCCCGACGAACGACCTCGTCTCCGCGCGGCTGGCGTTCGGGGACGGGATGATCGCAAACCTGACGGCGTCCCGGGTCTCGCCCGAGCCGGCGCGTACGTTCCGCACGATCGCGGCGGACGCCTTCGTGGAGATCGACCTCCGGGGGCGGAAGGTCCGGCGCGTGACGCGCTCGGCGAAACTCGCGGGGGGATTCGACGTGCGCACCGTCGATCCGTCGAAGATCAACCCGAAGGAGTTCCTCTATGGAGAGCTCCTCGAGACCACGTCGCCCGCCGTCCCGCCCGGGGAGCCGCTCGCGCTGGAGCAGGCGGCGTTCGTGGAGGCCGTGGAGCGGAAAACGCCGACCGCGGTCACCGGCGAGGACGGCGTGAACGCCGTCCGCGTCGCCGCCCGGGTACTCGAGGCGGTCGGGCGCTGAGCGGCGCGCCATGAAAATCTTCATCGTCGCGGGAGAGGCGTCCGGCGACCTGCACGCCGCGGGGCTGGCGGCGGAACTCCTCGCGCGCGACCCCTCCCTCACGATCACCGGACTCGGCGGCCAGCGCATGCGCGACGCCGGCGTCGACATCGTCGAGGACATCACCGCCCACGCCGCGGTCGGGATCGTCGAGGTCGTCGGCGTCCTCAGCTACTTCTGGAAACTCTTCGGCCGCACGCGGGACCTCCTCAAGCGCGAACGCCCCGATGTCGTCGTCCTGACCGATTTCCCCGAGTTCAACCTGCGCCTCGCGGGCGTCGCGAAAAAACTCGGGCTCCGCGTCGTCTATTTCATCAGCCCCCAGCTCTGGGCGTGGCGGTCGGGGCGGGTGCAGATCGTGAAACGCGACGTGGACCGCATGCTCTGCCTGTTCGGGTTCGAGGAAGCGTGGTACCGGGAGCGCGGGGTGGAGGCGGTCCACATCGGGCACCCGATCCTCGACCAGCTGGCCCCCTCCGCGGACCGGGCGACGCCGCGGGCGGAGCTCGGTGTCCCGCCCGACGGGCCGCTGTTCGGCCTCTTTCCGGGGTCGCGCCGGAAGGAGTTCCGGTACAACTTCCCGATCCTCGCGGAGGTCGCGTCGATCCTCGCCCGGGAGGTCCCGGGGGCGCGGTTCGTGACCGGATGCGCCCCGCGGATCACGCCGGAGATGATCGCGCCGTTCGCGCGGTCGACCGGGCTCGACCTGCACCCCGTGGAGGGGCGGACCCTGGAAGCGATGCGGGCGAGCGACTACGCGCTCGTCGCGAGCGGAACGGCGACGCTCGAGTGCGCGGTCCTCGGGACGCCGCTGTCGGTCGTCTACGACATGTCGCTCGGGACGCAGTGGCTCGCGCGGATCTTCACCGGCGGACGGGAGCACTATTCGTTGCCCAACATCGTCGCCGGGCGGACGATCGTCCCGGAATTCTACGGCGTCCGGGCGAAGCCGCGGGCGATCGCGGATGCGGCCCGGGCGGCCCTGGAGCCTGCGGCGCGCGAGCGCACGCGGCAGGATTTCGCGGAGATGCGTGAACGGCTCGGCCGGCCGGGCGCCCTCCGCAACGCGGCGGCGCAGGTGCTCGATGTTCTCGGGAGGCAGGGATGATCCTCGTCACGGGCGGAGCCGGATTCATCGGGTCGCACCTGCTGGAGCGGCTCGCGCTGCGCGACGGGAAAGCCTGCTGCGCCGTCGACGACTTCAACGACTACTACGACCCGGCGCTCAAGCGCCGGAACTTCGCGTCCCTGCGCCGATCCGTCCCGCTTCTCAAGGCCGACATCCGCAACCGCCGCAGGCTGGAGGCCTTCTTCCGCCTCCACCGCCCGGACACCATCGTCCACCTCGCCGCCCGCGCCGGCGTGCGCCCCAGCCTCGCCGACCCCCTGCTCTACGAGAGCGTCAACTGCGGCGGCACGCTCACCCTCCTCGAGCTTGCCCGGATTCACGGCGTGAAGCGCTTTGTTTTTGCCTCGAGTTCGAGCGTCTACGGCGCCTCGAAGCATGTCCCGTTCCGCGAGGACGACCCGGTGATGGCGCAGTCGTCGCCGTACGGGGTGACGAAACGCGCGGGGGAGCTGTTCTGTTCGAACTATGCGGCGCTGTACGGGCTGTCGTGCATCTGCCTGCGGTTCTTCACGGCGTACGGTCCGCGTCAGCGGCCGGACATGGCGATCCACAAGTTCGCGCGGCTGATGCTGGACGGGAAACCGGTGCCGGTCTTCGGAAGCGGGCGGAGCCGCCGGGACTACACGTACATCGACGACATCGTGCAGGGGGTCCGGGCGGCGTGCGGGTGGACGGGGAGTTTCGAGATCGTGAACCTGGGGGAATCCCGGACGGTATCGCTGTCCGGCCTTCTGGCGGCGCTGGAGAAGGCGCTCGGGGTGAAGGCAAAGAGGACCGCGCTTCCCGACCAGCCGGGGGACGTCCCGGTGACCTGGGCGGACGTCTCCCGGGCGCGCGGGCTCCTGCGCTACCGCCCGACGACCCCTCTGGAGACCGGGCTGGCGCGCTTTGCGTCCTGGCTGCGCCGCGGAGAACGCTGAAGAACGGTGACTTCGGGGGCCCGGGACTGTAAGTTGTGCGGCTCATGTGCGGCATCCTGGGATTCATCTCGTGGGAACCTGTAGCCCCCCGCATTGCCGCCGCCGCGGACCGCCTGCAGACGCGCGGCGAGCATTCGACGGGTGTGGCGACGTTTGACGGGACGTTTTTCTGGGATCACGCGGGGCTCGGGCCGGCCTCGCAGGTTTTCCAGAACTACGACCTGGGGCAGCTGCGCGGGACGATCGGGATCGCGCACACGCGCTACGCGACCACCGGCGGGGGGACGCCGGAGCGCCTTCTGCGGAACCGGCAGCCGGTGGGCAGCGACCGCCCGGGGCTGCGGACCTGCGCCAACGGCGACCTGGTGAACCTGCACTCGGCGCGGCAGGCGCTGATGAACCGGGGGTACGCCTTCCAGACCGAGGTGGACAGCAAGGTGATCCAGAACGTGCTGATCGAGCGCATGCTCGCGGAGGACGTCCACGGGGCGAAGGACACCGACGACTACGTCGCGCGCCTGTTCCGGTCCGTGGAGAAAGTCCACGTCGACCTGACCGGCGCGTACTCCTGCCTGACGATCACCGAGCGCGGACTCCTCGCGTTCAAGGACCCGAACGGGATCCGGCCCTGCAGCGTGGCGTTCCGGGAGAAGCCGGGCGACATGTTCGGCGGCCGCGAGGTCGCGTTCGCCAGCGAGTCCTCGGTGTTCAACTACTTCGGCGACTACCACGACGTCCGCGAACTCGAGCCGGGGGAGATGATCTTCGTCGAACGCGACACGCTGAAGGTCCACCAGGCGCGTGCCCAGGGCGCGGGCAAGGGCGCGTTCTGCTTCTTCGAGTTCGTGTACTTCGCGCGCCCGGATTCCAAGTTCAAGGGCCGCGTCGTGGAATCGGCGCGGCGGGACCTGGGGAAGGTGCTCGCCCGGGAATTCCAGTCCCACCGTCCCCGGGTCGATGTCGTCCTGGGCGTCCCCGGGACCGGCGTCTCCGCCGGGGCCGCCATGGCGCACGCCTGGGGGGTCCCGTTCGAGTACGGGATCATCAAGGTCGGGACCAAGCGTTCGTTCCAGGAGACGACGCAGGAAAAGCGAGAAAAGGCGATCGACGACAAGTTCCTCTTCATCAAGGAGTTCATCGAGGGGAAGAGTGTCGCGGTCGTGGACGACTCGAACGTCCGGGGGACGACGGCGCGCAAGCTGTCCCAGCGGCTGTTCAAGCTGGGCGCGCGGGAGGTCCACCTCTACTACTTCTGCCCGGAGGTCATCGGGCCGTGTTTCTACGGGATCGACACGCCGGACGAGTCGAAGCTGATCGCCGCCGGGCGCACGAACGAGCAGATCCGCGACTGGATCGGGGCGACCTCGGTGAATTACATTTCGATCACGGGGCTGATCGAAGGCCTGGGACTTCCCCAGGACGAGCTCTGTCTCGCCTGCGTGACGAAACGGTATCCCACGAACGTCGCGGAGGCGCAGGACCGGGTCGCGCTGAGGAACGCCGAGCGGATCGCGTGCGCGGAGTGGCCTTCGTAGGCACGGGCCGGGCGCCCGGCGCCGCGTTCAGTCCGCCAGCAGCGCGAACACGTCCGACGGCTTCGGCGCCGCCGCGATCTTCTTCCTCAGGGCCTCGTCCTTCACGCGCGAAACCACCGCGGCCAGAACTTTCGTGTACTCCGCCGCCTGCCGGTCGTTTGCGCCGATCATCACCACGAGCGTCACGGGATTCCCGTCCAGCGAATCCCAGGCGATCCCCTTCTTCGCCCTCCCGATCGCGACCGTGAAATCCTTCACGGCGGACACCTTGGCGTGGGGGATCGCCAGGCCGAGCCCGATCCCGGTCGAGAGGATCGACTCGCGCTCCTCGATCGCCTTCCGGAACGCGGCGGCATCTTTCACGGTCTTCGACGTGGACATCACGCCGCACAGTTCGCGCAGCACGCCGGCCTTGTCCGCGGCCTCCAGGTCGACGACGCGCTCCGGCGACAGCAGTTTCGAGAGTTTCATGGGCGCAGAGTCTATCCGCCCCGCCCGACCCCGCCAAGACCCCTCGCCCTGACCGGGCGAGTGACATTTCTACTTAGACGGAAACGGTGACATTTCTACTTGGCGTTGACACAGTCCGGGCCGCGGAGACCGGGAGGGCGCAGGAGCGCCGCCCGGCCGCGCCGCACGCCCGCCCTCGCTTTCCCTTTTGGGAGGAGCAACGATGGCATTTCCGAAAATGATTGGGCCGTGCCGGCCGGCGATGAAGGACGCTGAGCTCAAACAGGCGGTCGGCAAGACCATCAAGTCGGTCGAATTCGGCGAGCAGAAAACCCACCCGAAATGTCACCAGGCGGAAATGATCATTCTCCACTTCACGGATGGCACCTCGATGTGCGTCATCGTGGGCTCGAACGTCACGGAGATCGCGGACAAGCGGAAATTCAAGCCGCAGGAGGTCCACACGGATCTCA
Organism: Candidatus Brocadiia bacterium; assembly: GCA_013360825.1. GTDB lineage: Bacteria > Planctomycetota > MHYJ01 > WSZJ01 > WSZJ01 > WSZJ01. Next base: position 5,457 of record JABWAY010000050.1, read on the forward strand.
TGGTCATGTGGGAATAGCGGCAAACCGCATCAGCGACGAAAGAACAGTACTACCTGAGGTGGCCCTTCGGGCACAGGCATCGCTGAACGTACGACCGCGCCTTGAACCTTCCCCCCCCGGCGACCCGCCGGGGCGGAGTTGTTTTCGCTGACAGCAGTTTCCGCTTCTTGAGGGATACCCCTGAGGCGTAGAGTTCTCCACCTCGCGCCCGTAATGGGGCCCCCGGGAGGGACGCGCGGCGCGTTTAGGGGGGATTCCTCATCCTTCATCAAGAGGGGACAGCATGAACGTCTTGAGACTGGTTCTCGTCTCGTCGATCGTTGTTGCCGGCGTGCTCGCTGTAAGCGGCTGCAAGAAGAAAACCACGGGAGCCGGCACGATCGGAGTGGACGCGGGCAAGAAGGGATTCAAGGGCGGCTTCCGCATCGACAAAGACAAGGCTAACGCTGGAGTGACGATTCAGACGATTCACATGGTCATCACCGCGACTGACGGGAACGGGCAGCCCTGCCAGGTTCAGTACGACGACTCTGACCCCGTGTTCAACGACGAGGGAACCGGGGCTGCGTTCCGGGACCCGGTTCCGTACACGATTGTCGGCCCGTGTCAACCTCCCGTCACGGTAAGTGGTAAGGTCGTCGTCACGCTCTCGGATGGAACGACGGAGGAGTCGGAAGCCGATGAAGTAGTCATAGAAGAGTAGAGTCCCTCTAGGAGGAGACGGGCGACTGAGTACCTACCGCACTCCCGTTCTGTGCGGGAACAACGTGAGCCCTCGGAGAACGCCATGAGTGCGAGACCGTACATTTTCTCGGCCGCTGTGCTGCTCATCCTGCTCTCGGCCTACCTGTGGTGGAGATCCGCAGGAGGCTCGAGAGCGGGTGCGGATGCTGCCACCAGCAAAGTTGTTACACATGAGAAAGCAACCAAGGGTTTCAGTGCCGCCACTTCGCCAAACGGCGGCAACTACGAAGTCGGAACCTCCCCGGAGAGCCCTCGAGCGCACCTATCGCGCTATCTCGATGCCCTTCGGAAGCTCCAGGCCGACCGGGATGCCGGCAGGCTTACGAAAGAGGAGTACGTTGCCGAACTGAACAAGCTCATGGATCGCATTCACGGGGAGACTTGGGCGTCTCCGGCCCTGCTCGTCGAGGCCATTGAGTATCTTCGTGAGTTCGACCTGACGGACCGTGCGGTCTACAACTTCTGGTTTGCCATTTCTCCGCGGCAGCATGAGGCGATGCTCGACAAGGAAGTTGCTCGAGCGATCCTTGACCTATACCGAACCTCAAATTCGGCCGACCACCGGATGCGTGCGGCGGTATTTTTTGCTTCCCAGTCGCATCGGCGGGACTTGGCCGCGGCGGATCTTCCCTACACGCCCGAAGAGATCCGGCTCCTGCTGTGCGAAATCCACTCACTGGGAAATGTCACCGAGAGCGGCATCCTTTTATGGGGCATGACTAACTACGCTCAGCACTACGAGGAATTCCGCGAACTCCTGATCGGCATCGGCCTGGACTCTGGCAAACCGGACAAGGTTCGAGAGGGGGCATTTCAGGCGATCTGGGGATCGAAGGACATCCTGAGCGAGGAGCAGCGTACACACCTTGCCTCACTGCTTGCCCTCGACGCCAATCCGGATCTTCGTGCGCGGGGTATCGCTTATCTCGGCTCCCGAACGGACGGCAAGGACTTGCTGCTGGCAGCAGTCAATGATCCCAGTGAAGCCGTCCGAGCCAGTGCCATCGCTGAAATCGCCCGCGGGAGCGAGCATGATCGTATTGAAGTTCTTGAGCAGACCCTCAAGAACGACCCTTCCTCAGATGTACGGAAATCAGCACTCACAAGCCTCACGCTTTCCTCGATCGACCCGACGCAGGTCGATGCCGTGTACGAACTTGCAAATCGAACTCTCTCTAGAGATTCCGACAATGGCGTGAAGATCCGAGCAGTACGGCTCATGTACTACTTGGCGCGCGACGCATCCTCAGATTCCGACAGTCTCAGTCGCATCCTCACTGCGCAGCGGACTGTGCAGGCTCAGCCGAAGGAATTCCAGCGGCTCCTTGCGAACGACATCGAGAAGAACTTCCGCCGGGAGATCGGAGATCTCTACGAAGATCCGATGTTCCAGGAGTTTCTGCGGTCACTGAAGGAGTAGTCGGCTCCTTCGATTCCTTTCGTCGTTCTGGATTCCCTTCCCCGCTGCCGACACTGATGCACAACAACTATCTCAACCGCTCTTATTGAAACCGTGGCGAGGGGCGGAGCGCTTCGCGCTCCGTCGGCCTGCAGGCCACGCCTTATCCACCGAGCCTGCCGCGAGCGAGCCGAGCGTTGCCCGAGGGCTGCTCGCTCGCGGCAGCCTGCAACGCTTCACGGACAGGGTGCACTCGCCCTGACCGGGCGAGTGACATTTCTACTTAGACGGAAACGGTGACATTTCTACTTGGCGTTGACAGACCCCTCGCCCCCGCTCCCCTGCCCCGAAATTTTCCGCACCCCCTTGCGCGTCCCTCGTCCACCGGATAGACTCCCCGCCCCTCAATCGTTCCTGGAGCGATCCATGTACGCCATCATCCGTCTGGGCAATCACCAGTTCCGCGTCGAAAAAGGCGAGGTCTTCGCCGTCGACCGCATCCCCGGCAAGGTCGGCGGATCGGTGGACGTCACCGATGTGCTCTTCACCGCCAACGGCGCCGACATCAGGATCGGCACGCCGACGGTCAAGGGTGCCAAGGTCGTGGTCGACGTCCTGAAGGAGCAGAAGGGTCCGAAGATCCGGTTCACGAAGTTCGACCGGACGGACACCTACCGCCGCAAGCTGGGTCACCGCCAGCCGCAGACGCTGCTCAAGGTGAAGGACATCGTCTGCTAGGCCGGTCCGGCGGCGACTCCTCTCCACGGGGGACGCCGGCGCCGACCTGTCCGGACCGGACGTATTCCCGCCTGTGACCCTCCCGACCCCGCACCCCGCGGGGTCGTTTCGTCGGGACTCCCCATGTTTCGCGATCACCTCTACCTGTATCTCAAGGCCGGCGACGGCGGACGCGGGTGCGTCTCGTTCCTGCACGAGAAGTTCATGCCCAAGGGGGGGCCCGACGGCGGCGACGGCGGACGCGGGGGGGACCTGATCTTCGTCGCCAAGCCGGACCTGAACACGCTCTACCACCTGAGCCACCAGGTCCACCTCCGGGCGCCGTCCGGCGAACCCGGGCAGGGGAAGAACTGCTACGGCCGCGGCGGGCGCGACCTCGTCATCAAGGTGCCGGTGGGCACGATCATCCGCGACCGCGAGACCGGCGTCGTGCTCAAGGACCTCGTGCGCGCCGACGAACCCGTGGTCCTCTGCAAGGGCGGGCGCGGCGGCCGCGGGAACAAGACCTTCGCCGGCCCTCTCAACCAGATCCCGATGCAGTTCGAGGAGGGGCAGAAGGGCGAGGAACGCCGGGTGGAGCTGGAACTCAAGCTCATCGCGGACGTGGGGCTGGTCGGCCTCCCGAATGCGGGCAAGTCCACGCTCCTCTCGTCCATGTCCGACGCGCGCCCGAAGATCGCCGATTACCCCTTCACGACCCTCATCCCCCAGCCGGGGATCGTCAGCGGGTCCGGGTACCGGTCCTTCGTGATGGCGGACCTCCCCGGATTGATCGAGGGAGCCCACACCGGGGTCGGGCTCGGCACGGTCTTCCTGAAACATGTCGAGCGCACCCGGGTCCTCGTCCATCTGGTCGACCTCGCGCCGCTCTCGGGCCCGCGCCCCGGCGCGGCCTGGAAGGTGATCCGTGCGGAGCTGGAGCAGTATTCCCGGCAGCTCGCGGGAAAGCCGGAGGTGGTGGTGGGGACGAAGTGCGACCTGCCGGGGTGGGAGAAGGGGGCGAAGGAGCTGGAGAAGGCGTGCGGGCGGAAGCCGATCGTCATCTCGGCGGCGACGCGGCAGGGGCTGAAGGAGCTGTCCCGGAAGCTTTTCGCCGCCCTGGACGCGGCCGGGGCCCCGGCGGAGGAGCAGGTGGCGCTTCCGCAGGCCGTCAAGCCGATGGTGACCGAGGCGGCGCCGCGGCCGCGGGCTGAGGACCCCGTTCCGGTCGTCCGCCCTGGGAGGGCGCGGGCGGCGAAGACGCCCTCCCGCAAGCCCGTCCGGAAGGTCCGCGCCGGGGCGGTGCCTGCGCGGAAGAAGAAGTCCGGGCGGGGGAAGCGTTGAGAGGGCGGGAGGGGTCCGTTCCATCCCCGGGGCCCCCCAACCTTCGCGGGAGCCGGTCGTTCAATCCTGAGCGGGGCTTCCCCGCGACCTCATGAACCCCGCCCACTCCCCTCACCGCTCCGCTACAATCGTGCGCCTCCGATGAAACGCGTCGAAATCGCCACCAACTTCGCCTGGGTCCTCAACTTCCTCGCCGCGTTCGGGATCTTTCTCTTCGCCTTCGTCTTCGTGATTTTCCCGCCGAATCCGAAGAAGACGGAGTATGCGGCCGCGGCGAAGAAGATGCCGCCGCCGGTGAAGGCCGAGGGGCCGGTTGATCGCGGGCGGTTTGCGCCGGTCTGGGGGACGAAGCTCGGGGATGTGACGGTTCCGCCGCCGACTCCGGGAGTCACGGGGTTTGAGACGAAGGTGGAGATTGCGGGTGTGATGAAGATGACCGACCGCAAGAAGTCGCTTGCCTTCGTGAACATTCTCTCCGGCGGGGAGCAGCAGCGTGTCCGGGAGGGGGATTCGGTCCTCGGGGTGAAGGTGAAGGAGATCCGGTCCGTCTCCGTGGTGTTCGACCTCGGCGGGAAGGACATCGAGATTTTCACGAAGCGCGCGGCGATGAACTCGAAGGCGCCGACGCCGAACCGCGGGACGGACAGCCCGTCGGCGCCGGGGGAATTCAGGACGAAGAAGGTCGGGGAATCGGAAAACCGGATCGACTGGGAGGTCGACCCGCGCGAGATCGATTTTGTCACGAAGAATGCCGACGGCCTGCTCGGGCAGCTGAAGCTCCGCCCGTATGCGCCGGAGGGCGGGGAAATGGGCGGGCTGATGGTGGACGAGATCACGCCGGGGTCGTTCGCGGCGGAGCGCGGGTTCCTCAAGGGCGACGTCGTCCGCGCGGTGGACGGGCAGGCCCTGACGTCGGTCGAGGAGATCAAGAAGTTCGCGAACTCCGAGGAGATCGCGAAGAAGGGGTCGATCTCGATCTCGATCGAGCGGTCCGGCCGGAAAATCGACCTGGTCTACTCGGTCGGCAAGTAACCGGGCTTCCCCGGCGGGCCGATTTCCGGTGGAATGGAGCGCGGCGCACCGCGCCCACTCATGATCATCGGCATCGACGTCGGCAACACGAACATCGACTTCGGATTCTTCGACGACGAGGATCGGTTCCTGTTCCAGGAACGCATCCCCACGGCGCGCGTCGAGGAGATTCTGACGCTCCATGAGCGCCTGCGGGAGTCGAAGGTCGTCTCGAGCGTCGAGCTGGTCCTCCTGGCCAGCGTCCGCCCGCAGCTCGACGCGTCTCTCATCACGTTCATCCGGAAGGCGTTCAAGGTGACGCCGAGGCGCGCGGGGCACGAGTTCGGTGTGCCGATCTGTGCGCGGGTCGAGGCGCCGGAGCGGGTGGGAATCGACCGTCTGATCAACGCCTGGGAGGCGCACCGGCGGACGCGCACGGCCACGGTCGTGGCGAGCCTGGGGACGGCGCTGGTGGTGGACGCGGTCAGCGCCGGGGGCGAACTCCTGGGCGGGGCGATCGCGCCCGGACTCCGCATCTCCGCGGCGGCGCTTCATGAGAAATGCGCGCAGCTGCCGCTGGTCGACCCGGCGCCGTTCCTGGACCCTGTGGGGCGGACGACCGAGCACGCGATGTCGGTGGGGCTGTTTCACGGGCTGGTCGGCGCCGCGCGACACCTGATCCGGCAGATGTCGGAGTCGCTCGGGGGCGGTGCGCGGGTGGTGGCGACGGGCGGGGACGCCGGGCGGCTGAAGCCGTACCTGCCGGAGATCCACGACCTTGTCCCGAACCTGACGCTGGTCGGGCTTCTGCACGCGTGGCGCGCCTCGGAGGGGCGGTGAACCGGGTCGCGGCGGCCGTGGCGGTCGCGGGAGCCGCGCTGGGGGTCGCGCTCGCCGGCTGGTACGTGCTGGGCGGAGGGACGGGGGAGGAGGAGATCCCGGCGAAGTCGCTGGCCGAGCTGAGGTCGGGGCGGGACCATCTCTCCCTGGTGATCTCCGGCCGGCTCCTGGCGGAAATCCTCCCCTGCGGCTGCCGGACGCCGCGAAAGGGCGGGATCGAGCGCCGTGCGACGGCGATCCGGGAGATGCTGAAGAAGGACCCGGCGACGGTGGTGGTGGACGCGGGGGATTCCCTCGTCGACACCGATGCGAAGCGGAAGTCCGCGATTCCGGAGCTGGTCCGGCGCAAGGCCGAGGTGATGGCGGATTTCCTGAAGGAGACCGCCCCGGCCGCGCTGGCCCTGGGGGACCTCGATCTCCTGCTCGGCGCGGGGGGGGCGCACGACATCCTCCGGTCCCGCGGCCTCCGGCCCGTCCTCTCGAACCTCCGCGCCCCGGGGACGCCCGACCTGGCCGTCACCGAGGCGAAATGGACGACCTCGGGGTGGACGTTCCTCGCCGTGACGCTTCATGCCGAAAAACCCGATTCCGTCTCCGGGGAGATGGAGTGGCGGGATCCGATGGAGGCGCTGGACGGGGCGCTGCGCGAGGCGGGGCCGGTCGACATCGTGGTGATCTGCGCCCACGGGTTCGACGATGCGCTGGCGCGGAAGGTGATCCAGCGGCCGGGGCTGAAGATCCTGGTGGACGCCGACGGGCGTGTCCGGCTGCGTTCGACGTCGCGGACGGCGACGACGCTGATCGTCCGCCCGCCGGACAAGGGGGCGGAGATGCGGACGGTGGACCTGTGGCTGCGCCGCGGGGCGACGGGGTGGTATCCGGCGGAGCGCCTGGAGCGGATGGAGCTGGGGTACCCGGTGGACGACGGGACGGGGAGATTTTCGACGCCGGAGGAGGAGACTGCGGCCGCGAACGGTGCGGTGATCTACGGAATCGGCGAGACGGCGCTCAGCGGGGAGTTCGCGAACGACCCCGCGTTGACGGAGTCGATCCGCGCCTACGAGGCCTGGGTCCGCGGGGATCTGCGCGAGATCCTCGCGAAGCGTGCGGCGGCGGCGCCGGCGGACGCGGTCTATCGCGGTGCGGAGGCGTGCGGGGCCTGCCACGCCCGCGAGCTGGAAAACTGGAAGACGACGTATCACGCGGAGGCCTGGAGAACGCTGGAGAACGAACCGGGCGGCGCGACACAGGACGCCGAGTGCGTTTCCTGCCATGTCTCCGGGTTCCTCCTCCCCGGCGGCCCCGCGCGCATCGAGGACACCGGGCCGTTCCGGGGGGTCCAGTGCGAGAGCTGCCATGTCCCCGCCGGTGTCCACCCCGGGGGCCCGAAGTTCGGGCGCGTCCGCGCGGACGGCTGCACGACCTGCCACTCGACCACGCGCGACCCGCGGTTCGACTTCAAGGCCTACCTTCCCTACGCCACATGCCGCGCACCCCGGAAACCGGGCGAGAACCGGGTCCCGCGCTAGCGCGGGTCCTCACCGCGCCGGGCGAGGGAGGGATCGCCGTCCTCTCGCTGGAGGGTCCCTCCGCGTCCGCGGCGCTCGACCGGCTGACGGGCGGACGGGCCTCGCAATTTCCCCCGGACGGGATCGTGCGCGCGTGGCTGGTCGAGGAGGGCCGGCGGATCGACGAGGCGCTGCTCTGGCGGGCCGGGGACGCGGTCGAGGTCGTGGCGTTCGAGCGCCTCGAGCCCGAGCCTGCGTTCGATTCCGGCCGCGGACATCAGCGGCATCGGGTCCGCCGGGCGGGCGACGATGCGCAGCCCGTGCAGCGAGAGCGCCTCTTCGTAGCGCCCCAGCCCGCTGAGCACCGCCGCGCGGAACAGCATCCCGGAATCGCCACCGATCGCGCCGAACAGCGGCTCGAGCTCCTCGAGCACCTGCGCGTCCGTGCGGCCCTGCGCGCGCGCGAACGTCGCCGCGAGCTCGAGCGTCTCCGCGCGCACCTCGGTCAATTCCTGCAGCGCCGGCGCGCGCAGCACGTCGAGGATGCGTTCGGTCGCCTCGAGCTGCTTGATGTCGTCGTCCTGCGCGCGACCTTCCGACCACAGCTGGCGCGCGTCGGCGATCGTGCGGCGCGCGACTGCGACCGCGCGCTCGCGCCTCTGGTCGTCGCGCTCGCGTTCGGCCTGCAGGCGCTCCTCCTCGGCGTCCTTCACCTGCTGCTCGGCGACGTTCTTCTCGCTGTTCGAGGTCTTCCACAGGTTGAAGACCCAGCGGAACGCGAGGCCGAGAGTGAGCGTGATGACGAGCGACGCCGCGACGATGCCGGTCGGCAGCGGATGGCGCCGGATCCAGCGCACGACGGGGTCGAAGAAACGCGGCGCGCGTGCGGTGACGGGCTTGCCTTCGCGCACGGCGAGCAGGTCCTCGACGAGCTCGGACGACGTCGTGTAGCGCTGCGCCGGATCCTTCTCCATGCAGCGGTGGATCACGGCCTCGAGGTCGCGCGGCACGTCGGGTCGCAGCTTGCGCACGCGCGTCGGCTCGCGCTGCAGGATCGAGTGCAGGATCGCCGACGCGTTGGTGCCCGCAAACGGCGCCTTGTCCGTGAGGAGCTCGTACAGCGTGACGCCGAGGCCCCAGATGTCCGCGCGCCCGTCGATGCGGCCAAATTCACCGGAGATCTGCTCGGGCGCCATGTAGAGCGGCGTGCCGACGAGGTCGCCCGACTCCGTGACCGTGCCGCCGTCCTCGCCATCGATCTGGCGCGCGAGGCCGAAGTCGGTCAGCAGGATGCGCTCGCCGTCGCGCAGCAGGTTGCCGGGCTTGATGTCGCGGTGCAGCACCCCGCGCGCGTGCGCGTGGGCGAGCGCGGTCGCGACGTCGATGCCGATGCCGACGACGTCCTTCACCGCCAGCGGGCCCGCCTTGAGCACGCGGTCGAGCGACGGCCCGTCGACGAACTTCATCGTGAAGAAGTGGAAGTCCGCGCGCGAGCCGACCTCGTACACGTCGACGACGTTGGGGTGGCCGAGCTTGCCCATCGACTCGGCCTCGCGCAGGAAGCGCTTCACCGTGCGCTCGCGCAGCGCGAGATTGGGCGGCAGCACCTTGAGCGCCACGCGCCGGCCGATGCCCTTCTGCTCGGCCTCGAACACGATGCCCATGGCGCCGTGACCGACCTGGCGCTTGATCGTGTAGGCGTCCAGCGAGCGGTTGAGCGCCGCGACGGTGACCTGGACCGAGACGAGTTGGCTGTCGGCCACGGGAGCCCGTCAGCGCGGCTGCAGCGCGCGGTGCACGGCGAGCACCGAGTCGAGAATGGCGGGGAATTCGTGCAGTTTCACCATGTTCGGCCCGTCGGAAGGCGCCTTGTCAGGGTCGGGGTGGACCTCGAAGAAGAGCCCGTCGACGTTGCCGGTCGCGACTGCGGCGCGCGCGAGCGCGGGGACGTGCTCGCGGTTGCCGCCGGTCGAATCGCCGCGTGCGCCCGGCTCCTGCACCGAGTGCGTCGCGTCGAACACGACGAGCGAGCCCGTCGCGCGCAGGTGCTCGAAACCCGTCATGTCGACGACGAGGCGCCCGTAGCCGAAGCTCGTGCCACGCTCGCACACCATCACGTTGGGATTGCCCGCCTTCGCGCACTTGGCGACGACGTTCTTCATGTCCCAAGGCGCGAGGAACTGGCCCTTCTTGATGTTGAGCGGCTTGCCCGTGCGCGCGGCGGCGAGCAGGAGGTCGGTCTGGCGGCACAAGAAGGCCGGGATTTGCAGCAAGTCGCAGACTTCCGCGGCCGGCGCGCAGTGCTCGGGCAGGTGCACGTCGGTGACGACCGGCACGTTCCAGCGGCGCTTGATCTCGGCGAGCAACTCGAGCCCACCTTCGATGCCCGGCCCGCGCGTGGCGGCCGCGCTCGAACGGTTGGCCTTGTCGAAGCTCGCCTTGAAGACCAGCGGGACGCCGCGCGCGCGCGTGATCTCGACGAGGCGGCCGGCGATCGTGTGCGCGAGCTCGGGCGTCTCGAGCACACACGGGCCAGCGAGGAGGAACAGCTCGCCGCCGCCGAGCTCGAGCTCGCCGACGCGGACCTTGGGGCGGGGAGTGGGGGTCATCTAAGGTACGAGGATGCGACGGCGCGTCGGGCTCACCTCGAGCTCGACCGGCGTGGAACCGCCGAAGTCGCCGTCCACATGGTAGGGAACGGCGAGCGCGGACGTGACGCGTACGCGACGGGCGCGGCGCAATTCGCAGCTCCCTCCGGGCAGTTTTCCGAAGAGCCCGCGCAATCCGACGCCCGCGAGCGCCGGCAGGCGACCGTCGCGGAACAAGTAGATGTCGAACAGGCCGTCGTCGAGCACGCGGGTGTCCGAGAGCCGCAGCACGCCGCCGTAGTGGACGATGTTGCTCGCGAACAGGCCCTCGACCGGGCCCTCGACCCGCTGGCCGTCGAGCTCGACCTCCAGCGGCACCGGCTTCCAGCTGCGCAGCACCGCCGCGACCGCCGCGACGTAACTCCACTTCGTGATCGGCCCCTTGCGCCGCCGCTCGACCTCCGCCACCGCCGCCGCGTCGAATCCGACGCCGGTGACCAGAAACGAAAGTCGTCCGTTGACCGTCGCGACGTCGAGCGCCGTCGAACGCGCGCGCCGCACGAGCTCCAGCGTGCCCGCCGCCTGCCGGGGCAGCTTCAAGTCGATCGAGAGCACGTTCGCCGTCCCCAGCGGCAACACCGCCACCGGTACCGAGTCGTCGCCGAGCCCCTCGAACACCTCGCGCAACGTCCCGTCGCCGCCGACCGACGCCACCAGATCGAATTCATCGCGCCGCGCGCGCGTCGTGTCGAGCGCGTCCCCGCGGTGCCGCGTCAGGTGCAGCTCGCTCTCGATTCCCAGGCCCTTCAGGCCCGCATGCAGCTCGTTCGCCGCCCGATCGCCCCACCCGCGCCCCGCGATCGGGTTCGCGATCTATTTCGGGTACGGTTACCGCAACAGCCGGCTGCGTCAGGCGTAGCCGAGCAGCTCGCGCAGCCCG
>JABWAY010000051.1 GCA_013360825.1 Candidatus Brocadiia bacterium
CAGCGCCCCGAGCCCGAGGCGCGCCGCAGTGTCCGTCGCGTGCCGCGCCGCCTCCGCCCGCGTCGCCCCGCGGAGCCGCAGCGGGACCGAGATGTTCTCCAGCACCGTCATGTGGGGATAGAGCGCATAACTCTGGAAGACCATCGCCACGTCCCGGTCGCGCGGCTCGACCCCGTTCACGCGCCGCCCGCCGATCTCGATCGTCCCCGCGTCCGGCTCGTCCAGCCCGGCGATCAGCCGGAGAAGCGTCGACTTCCCGCACCCCGAGGGGCCGAGCACCGTCACCACCTCGCCGTCCGCGACCTCCAGCACGACATCCCTCACCACCGGGACCGGCCCCCCGCGGCTCTTCGTCACCCCCGCCAGCCGAAGCGTCGCCATCAGCCCTTCACCGCCCCCGCGCCCAGTCCCTGGACGATGCTGCGCTGGAAGGCGAGCACGGCGGCGACGACGGGGAGGGTGGTGACCACGACGGCGGCCGAAATCTGGCCCCAGGGAATGTCGTAGGCGGTGACCCCCGAGAGCATGGCGACGCCGACGGGGACGGTGCGGAGCTCGTCGCGCGTCAGGAAGGTGAGCGCGATGACGAACTCGTTCCAGGAGAAGATGAAGACGAGGATCGCGGTGGCGGCCAGGGCCGGGGCGGAGACCGGGAAGACGACGCGCAGGAGGACGCCGGCCCGCGAGAATCCGTCGACGCGCGCGGCGTCCTCGAGGTCGGCGGGGAAGGCACGGAAGAACGACGTGAGGCTCCAGACCGCGAACGGCAGGTTGAGCGCCGCGTGGACGAACGCGACGCCGATCCGGCTGTTCAGGACCCCGGCGTCCCGCGCGGCGACGAACAGCGGGACGAGCAGTACCGCCGGCGGAAACAGCGCGAACGCGAGAAACCCCTTCTCGATCGCGGCCGACCAGCGCAGGCGCAGGCGGGCGAGCGCCCAGGCGGCGGGGGCGCCGGCGGCGAGCGTGAGGATCGTGGACAGCCCCGCGACGAACAGACTGTTGACCATGTACCGGGCGAAAGGCCGCTGCGCGAACACGTCCCGGTAGTTGTCCAGGCTCACCGACCGGGGGATCCAGGTCGGCGGCACGCGGAACAGTTCGTCGGCCGGCTTGAGCGACGTGAGCGCCGACCAGAGAAACGGCCCCAGGCTGAACGCCGCCATCGCCGCGACCGCAACCGGGAGCAGGCGCTTCATGCGTCCCCCCGTCCGCGGGCGAGCGCGCCGAGGACCAGGGCGACGGCGAACATGCCGGCGGCGGCGAGGAGCGTCACGGCCGCGCCGCGGCCGGGTTCCAGGTGACGGAAGACGCTGTCGTACGCCTCGAGGGAGATCGTGCGCGTGGCGTCGGCCGGCCCGCCGCCGGTGAGCACCCAGACGAGGTCGAAGATTCCGAGCGCCTGGATCAGGCGGAAGACGAGCGCGAGGGCGATCGACGGTCGGAGAAGCGGCAGCGTGACCCAGAAGAACCGCCGCACCGGCCCGGCCCCGTCGAGGCTCATCGCCTCGTACAGGTCGGACGGGACCCCCTGGAGTCCCGCGAGGAGGATCAGCGTCACGAACGGCGTGGTCTTCCAGACGTCCGCGGCGATCAGCGCCGCCATGGCGGTCCCGGGGCGCCCCAGCCAGGGGACCGGTTCCTCCAGGAGGCCGAGCGCGCGGGGGAGGTCGTTGGCGATTCCCCAGGAGTCGCTGAAGATCCACCGCCACGACAGCGCCATCACGGCCGTCGGGAGAGCCCAGGGAAGGATCGCCAGCGCACGGGCGAGGCCGCGCCCGCGAAAGTCCCGGTTGAGGAGCAGGGCGAACGCGAGGCCGAGTCCCAGCTCCAGCGGGACCGAGATGCCGGCGAAGAGGCAGGTGTTCCACGCCGCGCGGCCGACCGCGGGGTCCCGCAGCGCGTCCCCGATCCCCGGCACCCCCCCGGCGAGTCCTTTGAGAAGCGGCAGGGCGAGAATCACGCCCAGCAGCGCCGCGGAGGGGAGGAGCCAGAGGTAGCGCGACCTACTTCCCAACGATCCCCCGGATTTCCCCCGCCGCCTTCCGGATCGCCTCTTCCGGCGTTTCGGACTTCACCAGCGCGGCGCTCAGGTGGCGCTGGAGCGACTGCGAGATGCGGGAGTACTGGGGATGGACCGGGCGCGGACGGGCGGCGAGGAGGACGCGGAAGAGTTCGGGGTAGTGCGGGTGCCGCGCGAGGATTTCCGGGTCCTCGAACAGGGCGCGCCGGGTCGGGATGGCGCCGTTGCGGGCGTTCAGGAGTTTCTGCTGCTCCGGCGCCGTGGCGAACTCGATGAACGCCCACGCGGCGTCCGGAAATTTCGCCGTCCGGGAAATCCCGAATCCCCACCCGCCGAGCGTCGCGGCCGACTCCCGCCCCTCCGCGTGCACCATCGGCACGATCCCGACCTTCCCCTTCACCGGAGACCCATCCTCCTGGAGTTTCGCCCACGCGTACGGCCAGTTGCGCATGAACACGGCGCGTCCCTCCTGGAACGCGGCGCGCGCCTCCTCCTCCTGGTACGTGGTCACGCCTTCCGGCGCGCCGTCGCCGACCAGACCGGCGAGCCAGGTGAGCGCCCGGATCCCCTCGGGGCTGTCGAGGACGACCGCGCCGGAGTCGTCGAGCACGTCGCCGCCGTGCCCCCAGAGCACCTCGAGAAAGGCGCAGACCAGGCCTTCGTACTGGCGTCCCTGGAAGACGAAGCCGCCGCGGTCGGCGGTCTTCAACCCGCGCGCCCGGGCGGCGAGGGCCTCGAAGGTGGCGGGCGGATCCGGCACGAGGTCGCTCCGGTAGTAGAGCATCCCCGCGTCGGACCGCAGGGGGACGCGGTAGCAGCGCCCGTCCCAGATCCCGGCGCGGACATCGCCGGGGAGAAAGGCGTCCCGGGCCTGCGACGGGAAGCGATCGTCGAGCGGAAGGAGCCAGCCCTGGGCGGCGAATTTCGGGACCCAGATGACGTCCATGAGGACCACGTCGTACGGCGAATCGCCGGCCATGAACGCGCCGATGTACATCTCCTCGCGGGAGTCCGTCGAGGCGGGGCCCTCCACCATTTCGACCAGGATATCGGGCCGGGCCAGCGCGAACTTCTCGACGACCGCCCGGTACCCGCCTCCGGCGTCGGGCTGGACGATGAAGCGGACGACCGGGCGCCCGTCGGACTGTCCGCAGCCGCCGCAGAGCGCGGCGGCGGTCGCGAGCGCGAACCCTCGGAGCCAGCGTCCCATCGTCCGCCTCCCTCCGGTCTCTGCGGCCTCCGAAACCCCCGCGGCTGCGCGGCCACGGGTTGAGTTCCTGCCGCGAACCCGGCAGAGGCGGCGCGGCGGAGCGGAACCCGGAGCGAAGGCGGTTCGGGCAGCCCTGCTCCGGGACAACGCACGGCCCAACCTAGCCCACGCGGGCAGGGCGGACAAGCGCGAAAACCGGCCGGAAAAAGAGTTGGAAATCGGCGGTTGACTTCGATCCGCGGCGGCGTAAGGTCGGCTTCAGGCGGCCCGCGCGGCCGGTTCCAGTCCCAGCGACCCTGCACGGGAAAGGCGGAGCCGTGAGCGACTTCTACCAGACCGGCGTGATCAGCACGCTTCACCGTTTCCCGGGCACCAAGGTCGAAAAGATGGAAGCGGAGATCAAGAAATTCTCCCGGCAGCAGCCGGTGACGCTGCTTCTGCCGAGCCTCTGGTCGGAGTTCGAGGGGCCGGCGATGCCGCGGATCGTCGAACTGCTGAAGACCGTGAAGTATCTCAGGCAGATCGTGCTCGTCCTGGACAAGGCGGACGAGGACCAGTTCCGGCGGGCGCGCGCCAGCTTCGCGGATTTCGCGACGCCGGTGCGCGTGATCTGGAACGACGGCCCCCGGATCACGGGGATCTACTCGCTTCTCGAGCGTCACAAGATCTCGACCGGGGAGCGGGGAAAGGGGCGATCGGTCTGGCTCGGGATGGGGTACATCCTCTCGGACGAGAGGAGCTACGCGGTCGCGCTGCATGATTGCGACATCCTGACCTATTCGCGCGAGATGCTTGCCCGGCTCTGCTACGCGGTCTCGAACACGAGCATGTCGTACGAGTTTGCGAAGGGGTTCTACGCGCGGGTGACGGACCGGTTCAACGGGAGGGTGACCCGGCTGCTCGTGACGCCGCTGGTGAGGACGCTCCAGAAGATGACGGGGTATCCGCCGTTCCTGCTGTTCCTGGACAGTTTCCGGTACCCGCTGGCCGGGGAGTTTGCGATGACGACGGACCTTGCGCGCATCGTGCGGATTCCGAGCGACTGGGGGCTCGAGGTGGGGATTCTTTCGGAGGTGTTCCGGAACTGCGCGAGCCGGCGCATCTGCGAGGTGGACCTGGCCGACTCCTATGACCACAAGCACCAGGAGCTGTCGCCGGAGAGCGGGGACTCGGGGTTGAACCGGATGGCGATCGAGATCGCGAAGCACCTGTTCCGGACGCTGGCGGGGGAGGGCGTTCACATCTCCGACGGGTTTTTCAAGAGCGTGAAGGCGATGTACCTCAGGGAGGCGCAGGACGCGATCCGGAAGTACAATGACGACGCGCTGATCAACGGGCTCCTGTTCGACCGGCACATCGAGGGGCTCGCCGTCGAGACGTTCGCGCGGTCGATCGAGGTTGCTGCGCGCGCGGTGATCGAGGATCCGCTCGGGACTCCCCTGATCCCCAACTGGAACCGCGTGACCGCAGCGGTGCCGGACATCCTGGAACAACTCAGAGCCGCCGTCGAGGAGGACAACCGCTGATGCTGGACACCGCGCTGCGCGAATGGGCCCGCAACCGCATGACCGAGATCGGATGGGCGGACCTGGTCGTTGGGATTCCCGCGTTCAACTGCGAGCGGACGATCGGCCATGTCATCAAGACCGTTGCCGAGGGGATGAGCCAGCATTTCGGGGGCAAGGCGCTCGTCCTCATCGTCTCGGACGGCGGGAGCACGGATTACACGCGCGAAGTCGCGCAGAAGACGAAGTTCGCGCGCGGGGTGGACAAGATCGTCACGATCTACCGGGGAGTTCCGGGGAAGGGAACGAGCCTCCGCGCGATTTTCGAGGGGGCGCTGCTGCTCGAAGCGAAGTGCTGCGTCGTGGTGGACGCGGACCTGCGGAGCATCACGCCGGACTGGATCCGCTCCCTCGCGGCGCCGGTGCTGGAGCAGGGGTTCGACTTCGTCAGTCCCTTCTACGTCCGCCACAAGTACGACGGGACGATCACGAACAACATCGCCCGGTCGATGACGCAGGCGCTGTACGGGAAAAGGCTGCGTCAGCCGATCGGCGGCGACTTCGGCCTCTCCCTCAAGCTGATCCGGGCGCTCACGTCGCAGGACGTCTGGGAGACGGACGTCGCGAAATTCGGGATCGACATCTGGATGACCACCGTGGCGATCTGCCAGGGATTCAAGATCTGCGAGACCTTCCTCGGGAGCAAGATCCACGATGCGAAGGACCCCGCGGCGTCGCTGGGGCCGATGTTCCGGCAGGTGGTCGGGACGATCTTCGAGATGATGAAGAAGTACGAATCCACGTGGCGGGCGGTGACGCAGAGCGAGAGCGTGCCGCTGATCGGGCATGTCCACGAAACGGAGCCGGAGGCGGTCAACGTCTCGGTCGAAGCCCTCTCCCGCCGGTTCCGCGAGGGATTCGAGCATTTCGGGTCGATCTGGCAGAAGGTCCTCGGCCCGGAGCGTTTCGCGGAGGTGCATGAGATCTCGACGCTCGCGCCGGAGGCGATCGCGTTCCCGGTCGACCTGTGGGTCCGCACCGTGTACGACTTCGCGGTCGCGTTCCAGAACTGGGCGGGGGACCGGTTCGCGCTGGTCGAGATGCTGATCCCGATCTACTTCGCGCGCGTCGCCGGATTCGTCAATGAAACACGGGACCTCTCCACGGCGGACGCGCTGGGCCGCGTGGACATTCAGGCCGCGCGGTTCGAGGAACTCAAGGGCGAGCTCCTCAGCCGGTGGGGAAAGGCGTGACGCGCTGGGCGGTCTTTACCGACCTCGACGGGACGCTTCTGGACGCGTCCACGTACGGCTTCGAGGCGGCGGGACCGGCCCTGGCGGAGGCGGCCCGGCTCGGCGTTCCGGTTGTCCCCTGCACGACGAAGACGGAATCGGAGACGCGGCACTGGGCGGAACAGCTCGGCCTCGCGACGGCGTTCATCTTCGAGAACGGCGGAGGCGCGGCGGTCTCGATGCGCAGCTTTCCCGAGCCGCCGCTCCCGTTCGAGGAACGCGACGGATACCGCGTGGTCCCGCTCGCCGTGCACGGCGCCCCGCTTCAGGAGGGAATCCGCCGGATCCGGGAGGCCACGGGGGGGCGCGCCGTCTTCATGAGCGACCTGACCGAGGCCCGGATCGCGGAGGTCACGGGGCTGACCCCGGTTCTCGCGGCGCTCGCCCGGCGCAGGATGTTCGACGAACCCTTCGCCTGCGACGTTCCGTTTCCCGGCGCGCTGGTCGCGGACCTCGCTTCCCTCGGCCTGCATCTCTCCCGCGGGGGCCGGTTCTGGCATCTGCACGGGGACATCGACAAGGGGCGGACGACCCGGCTCGTCGCGGGGTGGCTCTCCGCCGCGCTCGGCCCGCTCCGGATCGCCGGGCTCGGCGACAGCGCGCTGGACCGCCCGCTCCTGGAGGCGTCCGACACGGCCATCGCGATCCCGCGTCCGGACGGGAGTTTCGACCCCGAACTCTGCTCCGGGCTTCCGGGGCTCGTCCGCGCCCCCGCGGCGGGGCCTGCCGGGTGGAACCGCGCCGTGCTGGACCTGCTGGCGGGCGCGGCCGCGCCGACGGCCTGAGCGCGGCCGGAGGGCCGGAAAATGAGAGCACCGGAAGAAGCGCGGCCTGAATTACGATCGTCCCCCATGAGCCTGACAACCGCTCCCGGCACGGTCCTCCTGCTCGCCCTGGCCCTCGCCGCCGCCGCCCGCGCCGAGGACGCCGACGTCTACCGGAACGAAGACGTCGGCTTCCGGATCCGCCGGCCCGGAGACGGCTGGGAGATGGCGGTCGGCACACCCTATCCCGGCACCACCCTCACGCAGAAAGCCTGGCGCAAAGGCGCGGCATCCGAAGAAAGCGTGACGGTGTTCGTGACGGACGTGAAGGAGGCCCGGGATGCGGGCGCCGCCTGCGACGCGGCGGAGACGGCACGCCGGGCGGATCCGAAGTCGTCGCGGATCCGGAGGGGAACCCGGGAAGTCGCGGGGGTGACCGCGCCCTGGCTCGCCTTCGACTACGAGTCCGGCGGCGTGACCTACACCCTGCGCCAGCACTACCTCACCCGGAACGAATCCCACTTCATTCTCCAGTGCGCGGCGCCGGCGCCCCGCTTTCCGGAGCTGGAAAAGGAGTTCGGTGCCGCCCTCGACAGTTTCGTCTTTCTCCCGGTGCCGGACGCCGCCGAGACCCGGCGACGCGCCCTGCTCCGGGCGCTCGCGGACCGGTGCGGAAGCGAAGTCCGCTGGGCCCCCGGCTGGCCCGCCGCGGTGGCACGGGCGAAGGCGGAGGACCGGCTGATCGTGGTCGTCATCGAGCAGTACCGGGGGCTGAAGATCGACCGTTTCGCCACCCCTGCGCTGTTCACCGATCCGGATGTGGTCGCGCTCGTGAACGAGCGGTTCGTGGCGTTCCAGTGGAACGACCGCTGCGGCGCTCCGTTCGAGGACGCGCAGGTCTACGGCCTCGGCCCGATGACGTTCGGCCAGGGGATCCTGTTCACCGACGCGGCGGGCAGGGTCGTCGCGGACGCCGTGTCGTTCGATCCGTCCTACTTCGACGAGTTCGCGCGCGGCGTCCTGGACGCCCGTCCGGGTGCGGCGCCGGAGGGCCCGGCGGATGCCGCATCCCTGCTCCGTCACGGCGACCTCGCCGCGGCGGCGCGGCTCCTCGAGTCGCCGAAGACCGCCGGGGAATGGACGCTGAAGGCCGCGCTGCTCAGGCGATGGCGCCGCGGGGAAGATGCGATCGGGGCGATCGCCGAAGCGCGGCGGCTGGGGGCCGTCGGGCTGGAGTCCGCGGAGGCGGAGATTCTCATCCGGATGGGGCGGTTCGCGGAGGCGGAGAGGGCGCTCGCCGGCCTGGAGGATCCGGACGCGGTCTGGTGGCGGACGTTCGCACGCGGCCAGCAGCAGGGGCTGGAGCCGGTCCGGAAGGAACTCGAGGACTTCGCGATCGCGCATCCGGACCATCGGTGGGCCTGGCGCGCCGCGGCGATCGTGGGGCGCTCGACCTACGGATCCGGGCTCGGACGCGCGACCTGGACCGAGGACGCCCGGATCCGCGGGGCGCTGCCGTCCGGATCGGCTCCCGGCAGGGACGCGGCGGAAGCCGAGCGCGATGCGGTCGCGTTCCTGGTCCGGACCCAGCTCCCCGACGGCTCCTGGCCGTCCGCCCACACGTTCTCCGAGCCGCGCGGCGGCTCCGCCGTGGCCGTGGCCTCCATCGCCGGCTCCGGGCTCCTGCCGTTCCGGGATCAGGCGGGAGCCGGAGCGGCGCTGCGGAACGCCCTCGCGTTCGTCCTCGCAAACCCGCCGGCATCCCACCCCGACCGCCTGTTCGACTACACGATCTGGGGTCAGATCTTCTCCCTCCGTTTCCTGGCCGAGTGCGTGCAGGCCGGCGTCGGCGAACGCGATCCGCTCCTGAAGGCGATGGACGCCCTGGTCGCGGATCTCCACCGCGGCCGGTTCAGGGACGGCGGCTGGGCCTACTTCCGCGCCCAGGGGACCGACGGGACGTCGATCGGTTTCGTCACCGCCGCGGCTCTCTGCGCCCTCCGCGACGCGAAGGCGGCCGGGGCACAGGTTCCCGCCGCGCTCACCGCCCGGGCCGAGGACGCGGTCGCGACGGCGCGCCAGGAGGAGGGGGCGTTCCGGTACTTCATCGGCCCCGGCGGCGGCGCCGCCGGCAGGGAGGCCGAGGCCGGCTTCCGCAGCCCGCTCTACGCGCTGGTGCTGAAGCGGGGAGGGAAGGGGGACGTCGAGGAGGTCCGCGCTTCGCTGGATCTCTACCTCAAGTACCGTGTGCACAATCTCCGGGAGCGGGGCAAGAGCCTCTGTCACACGTCTCCGGAGGGGCTGGCGTCCTACTATCTGCTGTTCGGGGCGGCGTTCGCGGCGGAGGCGGCCGGGGAGCTGCCGGAGGAGGAGCGGGCGAAGTACCGGGAGGCGATTCTGGAGGATGTGCTGGCGATGCGGACGGCGGACGGCGCCTTCTGCGACAACCCCGGAGTGGGGCGGCATTACGGCGCCGGGATGGCGCTGGGAGCGCTCCGCCGGCTGCGCCGCTGAGCGCCGGCGGTCGGGGCCGCACCGTCAGTTGAGATGGCGCTCCATGGCGAGCGCGAACCCGAGAAACGAGCCGAAGCCGACGACGTCGGTGACGGTGGTGAGGAAGATGCTGGACGACTGGGCCGGGTCGCGCCCGATGGCCCTGAGGAGGACCGGGATGGCGGCGCCGGAGAGCGCCGCGGAGGCCATGTTCACGATCATCGCGAGGCCGATCACGATGGCCAGCGCCGCCCGGCCGTCCCAGAGGAACACGGCCCCCGCCGTGGCGACGGCGATCGCGAGCCCGTTGATCATCCCCGCCATGAACTCCTTCACGACCAGCCAGCGGATCGTCCCCGGGAGGATCTCGCGGAGCGAGAGGCCGCGGATGACGACCGCGAGGGTCTGCGCTCCCGTGTTTCCCCCCTGGCCCGCGACGATCGGGAGCAGCACGGCGAGGGCCGTCACGCGCGCGATCACCCCCTCGAACAGGGCGACGACCCCCGCCGCCATGAAGGCGGTCACGAGGTTGATCGTCAGCCACGGCAGCCTCCGTTTCACCACGGTGCCGATCGAGGAGAGCGCGTGCTCGTCTCCGCCCGCGCCCACCATCTTCTGCAGGTCTTCGAAGGCTTCCTGCTGCACCGCGTCCACCGCCTGCTCGTGCTTGAGCACGCCGGCCAGGCGCCCGGCGACATCGACGACCGGAAGCGCGACGTACCCGCGCTCCTGCATCAGGTTGGCGAATTCCTCCCGGTCGGTCATGACGCCGATCGAGACGACCTCCCGGTTCATGAGAGATTCGATCTTCTCCTTCGAACCGCCGAGGACCAGGTCGCGGAGGCTCAGGATGCCGACCAGCCGCCGTTCCCGGTCGGTCACATACAGGTAGTAGATCGCCTCGCGCTTCTGGCGCCGGAGGACGGCGATCGCCTCCTGGACGGTCAGGTCCGCGGGGATGGCGGAGACCTGGGGGTCCATCAGGGCGCCCGCCGTGTCCGGCGGGTAGGTCAGCGCCTGGCGGAGCTGCGCGGCCTTGTCCTCGCCCAGTCCTTCCAGCGTCTCGTTCCGCACGGCCTCGTCCAGGTGCTGGTAGACGGCCGCGGCCTGCTGCGGCGTCATGTGGGAGAGGAAGCTGCGCGCGGTCTCGACGCCGATCCGGGACAGGATCGCCCCGGCCGACGAGGGAGACAGGCGCGAAACCACCGGCCCCATGATGCTCACCGGGAGCTTCCGGATCAGCCGCGCCGCTTCCTCCGCGTCGCTGGCATCGAGCGCGCGTGCGGACTCCTCCGGGTGTTTTTCGAGGAAGGTGCGCACCAGGAGGTCGGCGGGCTTCACGGGAGATCCCGGGGCCGGGTCACGTCCGCCGTCTCACGAGTCCGGGGTGACTGGGTCATCGGCTGCTCCGTGGGTCGATGAGGTTCTGCCGCCGGGGAGGACCGGTCCCCGTCCGGGCGGCGCCGGCTGCTCCTTCGGAGCGAAGAAGGGTAGCGACTTCCGGCGGGTCGTGACGTCCCAAAATCGGGGAATGCGCAAAATCTTTCGCCGACTGCGGGCACGGTGGATCGGTCCGTGGGAGAATGGGCGGTCTGTCCCGCCCGATTCGGAGAGCCGCAGGCATGGAACCGTCCGTCGCGACCAGCGTGACGATCCCGCGCATCCGGCTCCGGCTCATGTTCCTGTCGGTGATCGCGATGAGCCCGCTGTTCGCGCTTACCCTCGCGACGGGGCTCGAGGAGCGCAACCAGGCGCTGAACGACGACAAGCAGGAGGTGCGGCGACTCGCCCGTGTGGTGTCGGACGATCTCGTCCGCCTGATGGAAGGACCGCGCCAGCTGCTTTCGATCATGCCCGCGATTCCGGTCGTGCAGGAGGGGGATCCGGCGGAGTGCGGGCGGTTCTTCGCGTCCCTGGTCCGGGACCACCCGCAGTACGCGAACATCGGCCTGATTTCCCCCGAGGGGCGCATGGTGGCCTGCGCCGCGCCTTCCGGCGAGCCCGAGGATTTCTCGCAGCGCACCTACTTCCGGAAGGCGCGCGACGAGCGGTCCTTTGCCGTCGGGGAGTACCACCTGGGACCGGTCAGTCGCAGGCCGAGCCTGGGATTCGCGCTGCCGATCACGGACGCCGCCGGTCGACTCCGGTTCGTTGCCTTCGCGTCGCTCGATCTCACCTGGATTTCCGGTCTCGCGCTGGCGGTCGAGCTCCCGCCCGGATCGACGGTGACCCTGTGGGATGACCGGGGGATCGTCCTTCTCCGGCATCCGGATCCGGAGGACTGGATCGGCCGGTCGGGGGCCGGGTCGGAGGTGCACAACGCGATTCTCGCGTCCTCGGGCGAGGGCTCCGTCGAGGCGAGGGGGCTCGACGGCGTCAACCGGCTCTACGCGTTCCGGAGACTGATCGGGCGGTCGGGGGACTCCGAGGTCGCCCTCGCGATCGGCGTCCCGTCCGATGTCGCCTACGCGGACGCCCGGAAGCTCGAGCGCCGCAATCTCATCATCCTCGTCGGCGCGACGATCGTCGCTGCGGGCCTGGCGGCCGCCTTCGGGGAGCGCGTGGTGCTGCGGCTGTACAGCCGCCTCTTCGACCTGGCCAATACCGATGCCCTGACGCGGATCCATTCCCGCCGGCGGTTCCTGGCGCTCGCCGAAGCCGAATGCGCGCGCGCGCACCGTTTCCAGCACCCCCTCGCGCTCCTGATGCTCGACGTCGACCATTTCAAGGCCGTCAACGACACCCGCGGCCACGGGGCGGGGGACGATGCCCTCGTCGAGATCGCCGCGCGCCTCCGGGCTCTGCTCCGGGATGTCGATGTCCTCGGCCGTTACGGCGGCGAGGAGTTCGTGGTTCTGCTTCCGGAATCCGGGGGGGAAGCCGCGCTGGAGGTTGCGGAGCGTCTCCGCGAGGCGATTTCCGCGCGGCCGATCCAGACGAGGGCCGGCGCCGTGCCGGTGACGATCAGCGCGGGAGTGGCGACCCTGGGGGCCAGGACGTCCACCCCCGAAGCGCTGCTGGCCGAGGCCGACCGGGCGCTCTACTCGGCCAAGGAACGCGGGCGGAACTGCGTGGTCGAGGCGCGCTGATCCCCCGCGGCCCCGGATCCCTGCGCCGCCCTGCCCGACCGGCCTCAGGCCGGCGGCGCCTCCATCAGCTTCTGGATGTCCTCGTCCCGCCCCGCGACCGCCAGCACGTCCCCTTTGCGGAGCTGGTCCGAGCCGAGGGGGACCGCGTTGATGACCGGCTTCGCGCCGGGGATCGTCGCGGCCCGCCGGATGGCGACCAGGTTGATCCGGTACCGGGTCTTCAGGTCGAGCTCGGCCAGCGTCTTGCCGTCGAACGACACCGGCGCCTGGATCTCCGCCACGCTGTACCCTTCGACCAGCTCAAAGTACCCCTTGAGCGACGGCTGGCAGATCCGCCGCGCGCAGTCCTCGGACGCCTGTTCCTCCGGCATCACCACGTCGTCCGCGCCGATCAGTTTCAGGATGCGGGCATGCTTCGGCGACGGCGCCCGCGCGATGACGCGGGGAATCCCCACCTGCTTCGCCAGCACCACGAGCAGCTGGTTCGCCTCGAAGTCATCCCCGATCGAAGCGACGAGGACGTCGGTCTCGTGGATTCCCTGCGCGCGGAGTTCGCGTTCGTCCGTGGCGTCGAGCTGGACGGCGACCGCGACTTCATCGCGGATGTCGTCGATCAGATCCATGCGGGAGTCGACGGCCCAGACCTCGACCCCCGAGCGGGCCAGGTTGACGGCGAGGGAGCGGCCGAAAAGTCCGAGGCCGACGACGGCGACTTTCATGGGGAGCGCCTCACGAAACGGTGACGGGTTCTTCGGGGTACTGGTAGCGGAGCGGGGGAGGACGGAAGACGAGCGACCCCACCAGAGCCAGGGGGCCCAGGCGGCCGATCAGCATGGCGATGCAGAGGATGATACGTCCCGTGGAGTCGAGCCGGCCCGTGATGCCGGTGGACAGGCCGACGGTGCTGAGGGCGGAGATGCTCTCGAACAGGAGGGACTGGAACGGGATGCCTTCCTGGGTCGTGGCGAGCGCGGCCGAGATGCCGAACGCACTGATCGCGTAGAGGGAGACGATGGCGACCGCGGTCCGCACGGCCGCGGGGCTGATCCGGCGGCGGAACGCCTCGGGAGCTTCCCGGTTCCGGAGGACGGAAAACGCCGTCAGCCAGAGCAGCGCGACGGACGCGATCTTGATCCCGCCGCCGGTCGAGGCGGGGCCGGCGCCGGCGACCATGAGGGCCATCGTGAGAAGCAGCGTTTCGGGGCCGAGAGCGGCGACCGGGACCGAGTTGAAACCGGCGGTCCGGGGCATGGCGGACTGGAAGACGCTGGCCGTCAGGGCGTCGCTCGCCGAGAGGGCGGCGAGAGCGCCGTTCCGTTCGGCGATCCAGAAGAGGGCGGTGCCGGCGAAGAGGAGGACGCCGGTGCCGGTGAGGACGATCCGGGAGTGCAGGGTCAGTCGCCGCGCGGTGGTCCCGGAGGCCGCGGGCGGCAGACCGGCCTGGAACCGGCGCGGCATCCCGCACCGGATCAGGTCAAGAAGGACGGGGAAGCCGAGGCCTCCGGCGATGACGAGGGCGGCGACGGTCAGGCAGATCCCGGGGGCGACGGCGAAACCCTCGAGGCTGTCCGGCTGGAAGGCGAAGCCCGCGTTGCAGAATGCCGAAATCGAGTGAAAGACGGCCCACCAGGCGCGCTCCCCTCCCGAGCTGTCCGAGCGGAGCAGAAAGAGCATCGCGGCGCCGGCGAGTTCGAGCCCGAGCGTCAGGGCGACGACGGACTTGAGGAACAGACCGAGGTTTCCGAGAAACGGGGTGCCCATCAGGTCGCGCAGCAGCGTCAGCTGGCGGACGTGGAGCCGCGAACTCTGCAGCATGCACAGGAACAGCGTGATCAGAAGCGGGCCGAGCCCGCCGATCTGGATCAGGACCAGCAGCGTCAGCTGTCCCCGGAATGAGAGCTCGCTTCCCACATCGCGCACGCTCAGCCCCGTGACGCAGGACGCGCTGGTGGACGTGAAGAGGGCGTCGAGGAGACTCCAGGGGGCGGCTCCCGGAGCCCGCATCATCGGGGTCATCAGCAGGGCGGTCCCGGCGAGGATGAGCAGGAGAAACGCCCCGAGCGGGATGACCGCCGGGTTGATGCGGGAGAGGACCCGGTTCTGCGCCTGGGAGGCGGCCAGGATCAGCGTGGCGACGATGTACAGCTGAAAGCCGGCCAGATAGAGGCGGAGGAGCGCGGTCCCGCCGGTCAGGGCGAACAGCGTCACCGTCTCCACGCCGAGCGCGATCGCGAGAATCGCCTCCAGCCGGTGCCCGCGCAGGAACGCGACGCGGTCCGCCGACAGGAGGAACCGCGCGGCGAGATCGAGGAGGAACGTCCCCGCGATCGCGTAGTCGAGCACGTGCAGCGCCGTCAGCGTCCCCTCGGAGAGCGGCCACCCGAATTCGATGACCAGAGAGACGAGGCCGACGAGCGCCGCCACGCGGACGGCGGTCCGGAGCGGGGCCAGCTCCCGCGCGGGAGCCGGGCCCGCGGCCTCGGGGTGAGGGGTCATCATTCAGGGAGTTCCGGCGGCAGGCGGCGAAGGAGCGCCGCCTCCCGCGGAGAGCGGGGAGGGTAGCGGATCGAACGCGCACTGGCGAGAAACAGGAGCGAATCCGCCGGGGGGCGCTCCGCCGGGCGACAGGCCCGCGCCGCGCGCGGGTCGGCCTACCGGGGGATCCGGATGACCAGATCCCGCTTCTCCAGGTCGCCCGTGTTCGTCGCCTCCCAGCCGCCGGACCCCGTGTCCGGCCCCTCGTCGAGAGGGGACCAGAGGACGACGGCACCGTCCTGCAGCGCGCGGGCCACCGGTCTCCGCGTGAACGGATCCTGGGGCCACGTCCCCTCAGAACGCCCCAGGCGCTCGTGGGCGGCCGCCCGGAGCAGCGCGAAACGCGTGCGCAGGAGCCGGTCGGACCGCGCGGAGGCGCCGAGCGCCGGGACGAGCATGGCCGCAAAGACGTTCCAGGAACTCTCGATCTCGGACGTCCGGGCTTCGATCAGGGCCCGCGCTTCCGGCCACGCGAGACCTTCCGCCTCGCGCGCCGTCCGGGCGAGCGCCGCCATCTTCCGGTCGACGTCCGGCGCCATGAGCTTCGCGCTCAGCCTCATCCCCGCGGCCCCGGAGAGCCCCGTCCCCTCCGCGGCCTCGGGATGCTGCGCGAGGTAGCGCATCGTCTCGTTGGTGACGCAGTGTTCGCGTTCGATCTGGTCGGCCCAGGAGGGAATCCCGCGCTCGGCCTGTTCCAGGAGCCCGGCGAGGGCGGCGATCTGCTCAGGGGACGCCGCCGGGTCGGTCAGCCAGGCATGCAGGATCTCGAGAAGCGGCTGGGACGCGGCGTTCCCGACAAGGGCCCCGATCATGGTCGGAATCCCGGCGGTATCGGTGGCCAGCTGCAGTCCCAGCGTGAGGTCTTCGAGGGCCCCGGCCGGATCTCCTGCGGCGCGCTTTTCGGCCGCCGAAAACGACAGCAGCTGCGCGGCGAACCGGACCTCGCTCAACCCCTGCACCTCGGCGAACGCACCCCTCTCATGGGCGTAAGGGTAGGCCGCCGACGCGCGCCCCGCGCCTTTCCGGAGGAGATCGAGCCATGAGGCGGAATCGTGCAGGCAGGCGCGGGCCGTCAGGAGATCCTCCGGCTCCGCCGCGGTCCCGAGCGCGGCGATCACCGCGTCGCGCTGCTCCGGGGTGACGACCCGTTTCTGGTCTTCCAGGGCGGCCCGGTAGTCGTCCCAGGCATTCCCCGGTCCGGTCACCGGAACCAGGCGCGGCGGGGGAGGCTGGGCCCTCATGCCGCTGCTGAGAACCGCATGGCGCTCTTCGAACTTCCTCCAGTTCCCGGCGGACACCACGAAGACGCTGACGGTGGCCAGGATCAGGAGGCCGACAGCGGTGAGCAGGCCGATCACGACGCAGCCGAATCTCCGCCTGCGCGGGGCCGGCCGCGGCTCGCCGGGAGGGGGGTCGGGAGGGTTCGGGGATTCCGCCATGGCGGGTCATCGTATCCGCGCCGGCCTCCGCGGGCAGGGGGAAACCGCGGCGCCCGGTATACTCCTCCGGTTCCAGAACACGGGAGCGTGCGCGTGGCGGAGGACCGGACGGGTGGGGAAGCGCAGGGTCCGGCGACCGCGGTCCGGTATCCCGTCGCGGCGCTGGGGCTCGCGGCGCTCGCCGGGGCGG
>JABWAY010000403.1 GCA_013360825.1 Candidatus Brocadiia bacterium
CTCGGCAGTCCTTGACAGGCATCGACGAGGTCACGCTTCGCATCTCCGGCGCCTGTCGCTTCTGAGGGGCGCGCTCTTCTGCGAATCCCTGTTGAACGGTACCGGCGATTGTGGTGCGATTCCTCGGGCTCGGGGGAAAGCTCGGCCAATGGACTGATCGAGGGAGATTGAGGTACGTTAATGAGCTTCAGCATAGTTCAGCCGGGAGCCGGGAGCCGGGAGCCGGGAGCCGGAAGCCGGGAGCCGCACGCCGGGAGCCGTCCATGACGTTGCGCGACGAGCTCAGGTACCTGCTGGCCGATGACCTCTCGCCGTTCGAGCGCATCACCGGGATGCTCTCGCTGTTCGGAAAGCTCCCCGGCTGCCGCCGACACCGCCTTCACGTGGCTTCGAGCTTCGATGCGCCGCAGTTCTCGCCGGCGCGCGCCGAGTGGGAGCGGGCGAACGTCGCGGACCAGGTTCTCCGGACGGGCCGGGAGACGCTCGCGCAGGGCGTCCGCGCCGTGCCGCTGGCCCGCGGCGGCCAGGTCGTTGCGTCGCTCCTCATCGACGGCGAGGCACCGTTGCCCGAAGAGGCCGGCCTGCTCCTGCGGCTGCTCGCGGTGGAGATCGATGCGACCGGGCACGCGTCCGGGAGCAGGGCGGCCGCAGAGCTGGTCTGGCGCTCCCCCGCGATGCGGGCGCTCGTGGGGCAGATCCGGCGGGTGGCGCTGCGGAGGTGTCCCGTGCTGATCGTGGGAGAGCCCGGAACGGGGAAAGAACTCGTGGCCTGGCTGCTGCACCAGTGGTCCCGCCGGTGGCAGGGGCGCTTTGTCCGGCGCTCCGCCGCTTCGATCACGGACACTCTGGCGGAAGCGGCCGTTCACGGGCATGTGGAGGGGGCCTACACCGGCGCGACAGGGCACGAGGAGGGAATGTTCCGGCTGGCGCACGGGGGGACGCTGTTCCTCGACGAGATTGCGCGTGCAGAACGCAATCTGCAGGGGAACCTCCTGCGCGTTTTATCGGCTCGCGAGGTCACCGAGGTGGGAGGGCGCCGGGAAATCCCCGTCGACGTGCGCCTGATCGCGGCCACGAACGTCAACCTTGAGGACCTCGTCGCGGCGGGTGTGTTTCAGCGCGACCTCCTGGACCGGCTCACGGAGGAGCGGCTGGTGATCCCGCCGCTCCGGGAGCGCCGGGAGGATGTCGAGCCTCTCGTCCGCCGGTTCCTCGGCGGCTTCGCGCCCTCGGAGTGGCCGCCTGAAGTCGACGAGATCCTCGCGCGGCAGTCCTGGCCCGGGAACATCCGCGAACTGGCCCAGGTCTGCGGCCACATCCTCGTGCATGGCGACGGCGTCCTGTGCGCGAGGACGCTCGAAGCGGCGCTGTCCGCCCGGCGCGCCCGGCTCGAAACCGCAGGCCGCGAAGATCCCGGTTCCGACCGGCTCCTCAAGGACATCCTGGCGGAGACCGAGCGGACGCTCATTTCCGAGCGACTCGGTCGATTCGGGGGATCGACGCTGAAGGCGGCCCAGTCGCTCGGCATTCCCGACCGGACGCTGCGCCATAAGCTGTCCCGACGCCGGCGGCAAAGTCGGGGACCGGGTTGACCGGCAACCGGTTCCTCCAGCGTCGAAATGGATAAATCCCGCGTGGAATTCCCCCGCCCCCGCCGAAGGACCTGACAACGCACCACCCCGTACTCCGGGAACTCCCCGCCGAGTCCCCTCCCCTCGCCTCCCGGGGAACCCGGCGCAACTGCCCCTACTTCCCCGCCTCCGCCTTCCGCACCTGCTCCCAGAGGTCCTTCAGCCGCGCCTCCTCCGCCCTCACGTCCGCGGTCCGGGTCGTCAGCCCTTCGACCAGGACGCGCCGTGCGCGGAGTTCCTCCTCGGCGGCCGGCGCCGTCTGGTGGAAGTCCGCGAGCGCGTCGGGGGCGTTCCCGACCTGCTCTCTCAGCTGCTCGAGCCCCTCGAGATGTTTCTCGAGCGTCTCCTCCAGGTGCCGGACCTTCCCGAGGGCGGATTTCAGCCGGTCGGACGCCACTTTGACCTGCACGGCGATTCCCGGAAAATGGCCGTTCGGGTGCTGGCGGACCACGTTTTCGAGGACGTCCCTGAGGTCTGAGAAGGTCTGCCCGGCCTCGGCGGCCGCGTCGCGCGCCAGAGCGATATCGTCCTGGAGCGCAGCGACCCCTCCTTCGGAGATCGCGATCTGGTCGGCCCCGTTGGTGACGAGCCCCTCCAGCCGAGGCCGGTCAGCGCCTCGGTTGCGGCCTTGTGGTCGGGGGCGATCCGGAGCGCCTCCAGCCGGTGGCGGGCGGCGTGGCGGTCGAGGCGGACGGAGCGGGCCCAGGCGACGAGTTCGCAGTGGGCATCCGGGTTGTCCCGGTCGAGGGTGGCGAGCCGGGGCTCGCAGGCGTCTTCCGGGGTGAGGGTGGAGCCTGTCGAGGCGATGCCTTCGCGGAAGAGGGTGACGGTTCCGTGCTAGAGGCGCAGTCTGACGCGGTGGGGGGACTCCTCGAGGATCTCGCCGACGAGGACGCGGCCGTCCTTCATCGTGACGGTTTCCGCGCCCGCCGCGGCGGCGAGGGGGAGGAGGAGGATCGGGCCGGGCCGGCGGGTTACTTGTCCATCCCGGCGGCCCTGGTCTCCTGCCAGGCTTTGTGGGACCGGGCCTCATCGGCGATGGCGGCCGGGAGCTGGGCTTCGAGTTCGTCGAGGGCGGCCTGGGCGGTCTTCAGGTCGGCCGCGGCCTGATCGAGCGCTCCCCGGGCCACGGCGAGGTCGGTTTCGGCGCGGTCGAGGGCCTCGAAGTCCTTGCGGAAGGTCTCAAGGGCGTTCATCGCGTCCCCGCGGGCTCCTTCTCGAGCCAGCTGTAGCCCTTCTCCTCGAGCTCGAGCGCGAGCTCCTTGCCGCCGGAGCGGACGATCCGCCCCTTGTCGAGCACGTGGACGAAGTCGGGCACGATGTGGTTCAGGAGGCGCTGGTAGTGCGTGATCACGAGGAACCCGCGCTCGGGCGAGCGGAGCGCGTTGACGCCCTGCGCGACCGTCTTCAGCGCGTCGATGTCGAGGCCGCTGTCGGTCTCGTCGAGAACGGCGAGCCGCGGCTCGAGGACGGCCATCTGGAAGATCTCGTTCCTCTTCTTCTCGCCGCCGGAGAACCCGGTGTTGACGGCGCGGGAGAGGAAGGCCTCGTCCACGTCGAGCTTCC
>JABWAY010000052.1 GCA_013360825.1 Candidatus Brocadiia bacterium
CCCCGGCGCCCGCCGTGGTCGCCCCGGCCCGCCGCGTGCGCCGGCGCAGGCCTGTGCATCCCCGCCGCGCGGTCCCCACTCCGCACCGGCAATTCCATCCGGATGTACTTCTCGATCGCCGACAGTTCCTCCCTCTCCTCCGGCGAACAGAACGAGATCGCCGTCCCCTCCGCCCCCGCCCGCGCCGTCCGCCCGATCCGGTGCACGTAGCTGTCGGGGACGTTCGGGAGGTCGTAGTTGAAGACGTGCGTGATCCCGTCGACGTCGATCCCGCGCGCCGCGATGTCCGTCGCGACCAGGATCCGGATCCGCCCGCGGCGGAATTCTCCCAGCGCCTTCTCGCGCGCAGACTGCGTTTTGTTCCCGTGAATCGCCTCCGCGCTCACCGACACCCCGTTCAGCTGCTTCGCGAGCTTGTTCGCCCCGTGCTTCGTCCGCGTGAAAATCAGCGCACGGTTGATCCCCGGCTCCTTCAGGAGACGCTGGAGCAGCGTGAACTTCTCGCCCTTCGGCACGAAACAGATCGACTGCGCGATCTTCTCCACCGTCGTCACCGTCGGCGTCACGTCCACCCGCACCGGATCGTTCAGGATGTCGTGCGCCAGCGACTGGATGTCGCGGGGGAGGGTCGCGCTGAAGAACAGCGTCTGGCGTTTTTTCGGGAGGGTGCTGATGATCCGCCGGACGTCGTGGATGAACCCCATGTCGAGCATCCGGTCCGCTTCGTCCAGGACCAGCACCTCGAGGCGGTTCATCTTCACGTACCCCTGCTGCATCAGGTCCAGGAGGCGGCCCGGGGTCGCGACGACGATATCCAGCCCGCGCCGCAGGGCCTCGGTCTGCGGGTGCTGCCCGACGCCCCCGTAGATCACGTGATGCTTGAATCCGAGATGGCGGCCATAGGCGCGGAACGAATCGCCGATCTGCGTGGCGAGCTCGCGCGTCGGCGCGAGGACGAGGACGCGGATATGGCGCGGGCTCGGCACCGGCGCGGCGTGGAGCCGCTGGAGGATCGGAAGTGCGAAGGCCGCGGTCTTTCCGGTCCCGGTCTGGGCGCAGGACAGGAGGTCGCGGCCGGCGAGGACGTGGGGGATCGACTGCTGCTGGACGGAGGTCGGGACCGTGTACCCCTCGTCGTGGACGGCGCGGAGCAGGGGGGCAATCAGGTGGAGCGCTTCGAATCGCATTGTGTTTCCGGAAATGAGGGGGGGGGATGGTAGCACGAGACGGGCCGGGTGCCGACAGCGAAGACCCGGCAGGGGCGGGATGGCGCGTGGGGGCGCCGGCTGTCAGCGCCCGCCCCGCTCCGGTACACTCCGGGAGATGCCGCCGCTCTTTCACCGCTGGTCCCGCACCCTGAAGGCGCTCTTTCCGTTCCCCGTCTTCAAGATTCCGCTTCATGCCGGGTTCACCTGCCCGAACCGGGATGGCGAAAAGGGGACGGGCGGGTGCGTCTACTGCGACAACCGTTCGTTCGCGCCGAACACGCGCGGGCCGCGGGCGTCGCTCGAGGACCAGCTGGCGGCGGGGAAGGCGCGGTACCGGCGGCGGGAGCCCGGGGCGAAGTTCATCGCGTACTTCCAGGCCTACTCGAACACCTACGCCCCCGTCGGGGAGCTGGAGCGCCTCTACGCGGTCGCGGTCCGCGACCCGGACGTCGTCGGGATCTCGATCGGGACCCGGCCGGACTGCGTCCCGGACGACGTCCTCGACCTGGTCGCCTCGCTCCAGACCCCGGACCGCCGCGTCTGGGTGGAACTCGGCCTCGAATCGTCCCACGACCGCTCGCTCGCCTGGATGAACCGCTGCCACACCGCGGCCGAGTACGCCGACGCCGCCCGCCGCTGCGACGCGCGCGGACTTCCCGTGGTCGCCCACATCATCCTGGGGATCCCGGGGGAGACCCCCGAGGAGATGCGCGAGACCGCCCGGTTCCTCGCCGCGCTTCCCACGTCCTCCGTGAAGATCCACCACATGTACGTGTCGCCGCACACCGCGCTGGAGCGGCTCTGGCGGGCGGGGGAGGCGCCGATGCCGACGCTGGAAGCGCATGTCGCGGCGGCGGCGGACGTGCTGGAGCGGCTACCGGAGCATGTGTCGATCCAGCGGCTGATCGGGGAGCTTCCGGGGCCGTGGTGTCTGGCGCCGGAGTGGGGGGTGGACAAGGCCGGGGCGATCGCGGCGATCGAGGGGGAGCTGATCCGGCGGGGAACGCGGCAGGGGTCGTGTCTCGAGGCCGCCGCCGCGCGATGAAGGCTCTCCTGCGCCGGATTTTTGTTTTCGCCATCGCTCCCCCCCTCGCCCTCGTCCTTCTGGGGGTCGCGCTCGTCGGCTGGGCGCGC
Organism: Candidatus Brocadiia bacterium; assembly: GCA_013360825.1. Classification (GTDB taxonomy): domain Bacteria; phylum Planctomycetota; class MHYJ01; order WSZJ01; family WSZJ01; genus WSZJ01. Next base: position 2,343 of record JABWAY010000052.1, read on the forward strand.
GGGGAGTCGGGACTGGACATCGCGGCGGTGCTTCCGCCGGGATGCGAAGCGACGGCGCGGCTCCGGAATGCCGGGGAATGGGCGGACCTGCTGACGCGGGCGACGGGGCGCGATTTTTCCGGGCTCGCCCGGAGTTCCTGGGCGGGGAGGTTCGGGGGGGCGGCGGCCGGTGTCGAGGGGCGCGACGTGGTGGTGGTCCTGGAGTGTCCCCGCCTCACCGCGTTCCTTCCGCTCCGGACGGCGCTCGCCGACGCGCTCCATCTCCGTCCCCGCCCCGGCGGCGGGTTTCTGTTCGGGGAGCGCACCGTCTGGCTCGAGGTCCGCGGGCGGCGCGCGTTCGTGTCGACCTCCCCGGAGCTCCTGCGCAGGACGCTGGCGCGCGCCGGAATTTCCACCCCGCTGGCGGACGACGCTCCCTCCCTCGAGGTCCGCGACCGGGGTCTGATCGCCCGCATCGACCGGCACGGGTTTGCCCTCCCCGACCCCGCGGCTGCGGCGCCGTCCCGCCCCGGCGATCTCGAGCGGCTGGCCTGGGACCGCCTGCGGGGAGCGCTCGCGCCGGAGATGATCCTCACCGGCGAACCCGCCGGGGACTCCGTGACCCTCGTCGCCACCCTCCCGCCGACCCCCGCCCTCCGCCCGCCGTCCCCGCTCCGCCTCGCCGCCACCTCCATCCCGGGGCTCGCCGTCCTCCACACCTCCACCTTCAGCGCCCCGCAGGCTTGGCACCAGATCGTCCACGACCCGGAAAACGGACGGTTCATCGACTCCTTCCGCCGCGAAATCGAGGAGTACGAGACCTTCCTCGGCGGCCGGGACTTCGAGTCCGATCTCCTCCCGCGCCTCGGCCCCGAATACGCCTGGGCCGTCGCCCGCCCCGACTGGTCCACCTTCGGCGTCCGCCCCCGGACCGGCGTCCCCGTCCTCCTGTTCGGCGTCGAAGTCCGCGGGATCGAACCCGAAGTCCTCAAGTCGCTCGACAAGTTCCTCCGCGACGCCGAACTCGAGGGAAAACGGTACGACCTCCCCGCCCCTCGCGGCCGCACCACCCCCGTCCTCGAACCGTTCTCCCACGACGAGAAAACCGTCCACGGCGTCCGCGTCACACGCATCCTCTTCCGCGACGGCGTCAGCCAGTTCGGGAACGAGGTCGCCCCCGGATACGCCATCGTCGACGGTGTCCTCTGGATCTCCACGTTCTGGCCGATCCTCCCGAAACTCGCCGCCGGACCCCCCGCTCCCCCCGCGCACGCCGCCGGCCGGCTCGAAGGGACCTCCCTCCGCCGCGTCCTGGACGACCTCTCCGGCGACATCGCCGAAATCTACGCTTCCTCCACCCTCCTCGACCGCGTCCAGCCCCAGGTCGACCTCGACTTCGAACGGCGGTTCGGCCGCCCGGGGCGCTGGAAGGAAGCCATGATCGGGCCGTTCACGCAGCTCGAGAAGGACCTGAAACGCGAGCGCCCCGACCTGAAGCTCGCGGCGTTCGACAGGGAGCTGGAGGAACGGCTGAAGGCCTGGGAGGCGGCGGAAAAACGGCTGCTCGCCCAGCGCTGGATCGCCCCCCTCAAGACGGAGGAGAGCTACCTGGAAGAGGTGGCGTGGCGGCGGGAGGCGCTCCGCGGGTGGATCCGGCTCGGGCGCGGCCTCGATGCGGCGGCCTGGAGCGGCACCCGGGGAACCGGCGGGACCGGCTGGACGCTCCGCGTCAGGCTGCGCCCGCACTGATCCGGCCCGGTCCGGCTGCCGATGGACGGTGGAACCGCCGCAAACACCCGTCAGATCGCAACAGGCCGACAGGTCCACCGTCCATCGATGCGGGAGGTGGGACTTGAACCCACACGACTTTCGTCATACGCCCCTCAAACGTACGCGTCTGCCAATTCCGCCACTCCCGCGGGGACGGGGAAGGTAGCCGGTTCGGGGGCGGAGGTCAAGAAGGGGCGGCCTGAATCCTGCCGGGGTTACGTCGCCCCCGACGCCCCCTGCGCGATCAGCGAGGCGAGATATCCGGCGCCGAACCCGTTGTCGATGTTGACCACCCCGATCCCCGCGGCGCAGGAGTTGAGCATCGTGAGGAGGGGAGCGACGCCGCCGAACGAGGCGCCGTAGCCGATCGAGGTCGGGACCGCGATGACCGGGCGCCGGATGAGCGCGGCGACGACGCCGGGGAGAGCCCCTTCCATGCCGGCACAGACGATGACGACGGAGGCCTTCGCGAGCCGCTCGGTTTCCCGCAGGATGCGGTGGATCCCGGCGATCCCGACGTCGTAGAGCCCCTCGACCTTGTGCCCCATGATCGAAGCCGTGACGAGGGCTTCCTCGGCCACGGGGATGTCCCCGGTCCCGGCGGTCACGACCAGGATCTCCCCCGGACGGGGCTCCATCACCTCCTGCCTCACGGTGATGCAGCGGGCGCGTTCATGCCACTCCGCGCGCCGGTCGAGCTTGCGGATCGCCAGCCACGCCTTCCGGTCGGCGCGGGTCGCGAGCAGGTTGCCATTGTGCGAAAGGAGGACCCGGGCGATGTCGCGGATCTGCGCCGTCGTCTTCCCCTGGCAGAAAATCACCTCGGGAAAGCCGCAGCGGAGCTGCCGGTGCGTGTCCACGCGAGCAAATCCAAGATCGCGGTGCGGCAGGTGGCGGAGCTTCTCCGCGGCCTGGTCAGGGGAGAGGACCTGCTTCCGGACGCCTTCGAGGATGCGGAGGATCTCTTTGGGAGTCATGCGCGCGACGGTACTTGGTTTTCGACAGGGGGTCCACCGGTGCCGGTCGCCGGCATTCGGCGTGGACGGGGAAGGGGCGAGCGGATGGAATGGCCCCCACCCCACCTTCGAGGTCCCCCCGCATGCCCGCCTCTCTCTCCGCCGTGATGATCTTCGTCGCCGATGTCGACGCCTCGGCGGCGTTCTACCAGCGCCACTTCGGGTTCAAACCCCGGACCCGCACCCGGGTGCCGGGCGAATTCCTCCAGCTCGAGGCCGGCGGCGCGTGCCTGACCTTCCACAAGGCGTGGGGAAAGCAGAAGGGCCCGACCGGCTCCCCGAACCATCCCTTCAAGATCGTCCTCCGCGTTCCCCGTGTCGCTGCGGCGCGCCGGCGCCTCGTTGCAGCCGGGGTGAAAATGGGGGAGGTGAAACGGTTCGGGACGGTGCAGTTCTGCGACGGGAGGGACGCCGAGGGGCACGTCTTTCAGATTTCGAACCGGACGTAGGCCGTCCGCCGGCGTCAGACCCCCGCGCGCGACGGGAACGCATCCAGCTCCAGGTCCGACAGCTGTCCCGCCGCGGCCAGGGCGCTCCCGAGCCCCGCGATCATCGCCGCATTGTCGGTGCAGAGCCGCGGGGGCGGATAAAAGAGCCTCACCCCCGCCGCGGCGCACCCGGCCTGCATCTTCTCCCTCAGTCGCGAGTTGCACGCCACCCCGCCGCCGATCGCCACCGACCGCGCACCGCGCTCCTTCGCCGCGCGCAGCGTCTTCGACACCAGCGCGTCGACCACCGCCTCCTGGAACGCCGCCGCCAGGTCCTCCACCCGCGGCGGCGCCGCGTCCGCTTTCGGCTTCTTGCCCTTCCCCAGATTCTGCCCGCGCCACCGGTACAGCACCGCCGTCTTCACGCCGCTGAACGAAAAGTCGGGTCCGCCGTCGTCCAGCCGCGGCATCTCCACCGCCCGCGGATTTCCCGTCCGCGCCAGCCTGTCGATCTCCGGCCCCCCCGGGTACGGCAGCCCGAGGATCTTCGCCACCTTGTCGAACGCCTCCCCGGCCGCGTCGTCCCGCGTCGCCCCGAGCCGCTCGTTCTCCGCCGGGCCGCGCGCGAAACTGAGCGACGTGTGCCCGCCGCTCACCACCAGCCCGATGCACGGCCAGTCGAAGTCCGCGTGCGCCAGCCGGTTCGCGTAGATGTGCGCATCGATGTGGTCCACCCCGACGATCGGCTTCCCCAGCGCCCACGCCAGCGCCTTCGCCGCCGAGACACCGATCAGAAGCGCCCCGATCAGCCCGGGGCGGTTCGCCACCGCGACCAGGTCGATCCCGTCCGCGCCGATCCCCGCCTCCGCCAGCGCGCTCTCCACCACCGGCCCGATCGCCTCCGCATGCGCCCGGCACGCGACCTCCGGCACGACCCCGCCGAACACCCGGTGCAGCTCCACCTGCGTCCGCACCACGTCCGAGAGAATCTCCCGCCCGTCCCGGACCACCGCCGCCGCCGTCTCGTCACAGCTGGTCTCGATCCCCAGGCAGATCACTACTTGCCGCCTTCCTTCCAGAGAAGCGTCCTCACGACCTCCGTCGCCTTCTCCAGCTGCCGGTCCACGAACGCCTCGTCGCCTTCCTTCTTCTTCGCGTCCCCCCACGACGCCATCAGCGCGAGCGTCTCCTTCTCCGTCAGGTCCACCACGAAGTCCGGCTCCAGCCCGAAGTCCTTCCCCGCCTTCCGGTCGATCCAGCGCCCGTTCGGCGTGAAGTACCGCGCGATCGTGAACTTGAACCCCGACCCGTCCCCCAGCTCGCCCTTCAGATACTGCTGCACCGATCCCTTCCCGTACGTCTTCGACCCGACCAGCACCGCGCGCTTGTGGTCCTGAAGCGCCCCCGCCACGATCTCGCTCGCGCTCGCCGACCCGTCGTTCACCAGGACCACCATCGGGAAGTCCGGATACGTCCCGTCCTTCGTCGCCTCGACCCGGCTGTTCGCCTCCTCCAGCCGCCCCTTCGTCTCGACGATCACACCCTTCGCCAGAAACAGGTCCGCGATCTTCTCCGACTGGTCGAGCAGGCCGCCGCCATTGAAGCGCAGGTCGAGGATCAGCCCCTTCAGCCCTTTCGCCATCATCCCGTCGATCGCCGCCTTCAGCTTCGCGCAGCTTTCCTCCTGGAACTGGAGGAGCCGCACGTACCCGATCCCGTGCTTCGCGTCGATGATCGCGGTGCCTTTGACGCTCGGAATCACGATCTCCGCCCGCGTGATCGGCACGTCCTCCGGTTTCCCCGTCGCCCGGCGCAGGACGTTCAGCGTCACCACCGTCCCCGGGACCCCGCGGATGTGCCGCGCGGCCTCGTTCGAGTTCATGTGCTCCGTCGTGGTGCCGTTGATCGAGAGGATCCGGTCCCCGGCGACCAGCCCCGCCTTGAACGCCGGCGTGTCCTCGAACACCCCCGAGATCTCCAAAAACTCGATCATGAACTCGATCTGCACCCCGATCCCGCCGTAGTGCCCCTCGGTGTCCATCTCGAACTCTTTCATCTCGTCCGGGTCGAAATACTGGCAGTGCCGGTCCAGGCTGCTCAGCATCCCGCGCGCCGCCCCGTCGTAGAGCTTCGCCGTGTCCGGCTCCTCCACATACCCCGCCCGGAGAATCTCGTGGATCGTCCGGAGCTTCTTCTCCTGCTTCTCCACGTCGCCGCGCTCGCCGCCGAGGATCGGATGCCACGCACCGAGGACGATCGCGGCCGTCGCGCCGACGGGAACGATCCATCCGCCGAACCACTGAAGGGCTTTCATGGGAGCTCCATGGGTGAAGTAGGCGGAGCATCGTAGCCTACCGCCCGCCGGATGGGGAACACCCGACCGCCGGCGGCCGATCCTTGCACTCCCCGGCCGACCCCCGTAAACTCTGCCCCCCGAAGGACGGGCAGATAGCTCAGTGGTAGAGCTCTGGACTGAAAATCCAGGAGTCCCGGGTTCGACCCCCGGTCTGCCCATCGACACTCCGCCTCACGTCCCCTTGCACTCGAATGGCTCAGCGCGCCCTGCTCCTGATCGCGCAGCGCTGCGGAGATTCCCCGGAATACCCCGCGTCCCCGCCCTGTTACCCTGACAGTCCCTTCAGCGAGAGGTCGCAACGTCCGCCCGATGCTCACGCGCCTGCTGCTGACCGTGCTCGCGCTCACCGCCGTGCTCCCTCCGCAGGGGACGGCGCTTCGATTTCATTGTCTGCTGACCGGGGCGCGGGATCTGGAGCGGTGCTGCTGCACGGGGTCGGCGACGGAGTGTTGCGGGGCGGGGGAGCAGGGGGCGGAGCCGGAGTGCGGGACCTGAGAAGAGGTCTCCACGCCGGCGGGGCCGGCGGTGACGGCGGAGGGTGGGTGTTGCCGCGTGTCGCTGGCGGCGGCGGACCCGATGGAGGCGGCGGCGACGGTGGTGGTGGAGTTCCCGGACTCGAGCGCGGTGTCCGCAGCCGCAGTCGCGCCGCCCTCCGGCAGTTTCTCGCACGCGCCGCGCGCGATCCCGCCGCCCCGACTGACCCCGCTGCTCCGGAGCTGCGTCCTGCGCTGCTAGCCGGCGATCCCTGGTGATGTGCTGCCGTTTTCCTCAACCCAGGAGATTGCCCTCATGCCCTCACGATTCCGCAGGCCGCCCCGCGTTCCTGCCGTCGTGGCCGTTCTGCTCGCGCTCGCGCTTCCCGCCTGCGCGCAGCTGGTCACCGAGAATGCCGGGACCGTTTCCCCCGAGCTCCCGCATCTCCGGTTCCTGATCCGGGGCGGGGAATCCCGATTTGTCACGGAGGGCGCCGTGGTGGGCCAGGTCCACTACGGGCTGCTCCCCAATCTCGACTGTTTCGTGTCCGTGCCGGTGAGCCGGAAGGAGTTTGCGTGGGCGGGTCGCGAGCTCACGGAGAACGGGCTCGGCGACGCCACGGTCGGTTCGAAGCTGAATCTCTACAAGAACGACGGCGTCATGACCTCCACCCGTTTCGCGGTCTTCGGGAACGTGGAGCTTCCGACCGGGCGGTGGCGCGACCGGGTGCACAACGAGGAGCCGTATCCGCGGAGCCTGCAGCTCGGGAGCGGGACCTTCGACGGCACGATCGGTGCGGCGGCGACCGCGATCCACGACCGGCACCGGTTCGCGATCGACCTCGCGGCGCGGGCGAGCACGAAACGCGGTGGCGTCCGTCCCGGGGTCGAGGCGCGGATCGATGCCGCGTACTGGTTCCGGCTGCTCCCGGCCGCGTTCGAGCCGGGGACCGCGGGGATGGAGCTGCGGCTCGTCGTCGATCTCTCCTATGTTCACCGGTGGCGGACCCACGGGGAGTCCGGGAACGACTCCGGCCACCAGATCTGGATCGCGCCGGGGGCGCAGTTCTACGCGACGCCGTCGGTGCTGTTCGAAGGGAACGTCGCGCTTCCCGCACTCGACACCACCGGGGGCGCGTACGGCCGGGCCCGGTGGTCTGCCTTCCTCGCCGTGAAGATCCTGTTCTGACCGTGGAGCAGGACGTCCGCCGTGATGAGACCCGTTGCCACCCACCCCCTCCAATCAGGAAACCACCCGATGAAACTCAAACCGATCTTTCTGCTCCTCCTCGCCGGCTGCGCCACCGCCCCTCCCCCCGAACCCGCCCCGACCGACGGGCTGCTCGGGATCCTCGTCGACATCTCGGGGATGGAGTGAAGCCCCTGAGTCAAGGGCGTCCGTGACGCCCTCGAACGCCTGGACGGCGTTCACTCGGTCGTGGTGGACCTGCAGGGTGGAAAGGCGACGATCGTTCCGGTCTCGGGGGGAATGGTGCGCCCCGACGCCATCTTCAACGCGCTCTCCGCGGCGGGATTCCGGGGAGATGCGGTGACGCTGGACGTGAAAGGAACGGTGCGGCAGGTCGGCGGCGTCGCGGTGCTGACCCTTCCCGGTCACGCCGACCCCTACCTCGAACTGCGGGCCGGCGCGGCGCCGGACGGGGAGGTCCGGCTGCGGGTCCGGGTCGCGCCGGGGCAGCCGGCTGAAGTGATCGAGCGGAAGGAGGGGGCGGCGCCGGCCTCGAACGCCGCCGCACTCCGGGACGAGACCGCATGTCCCGAAGATGCCGCCGGGAACGATGGCCCGCAAGGTCAGCGGGGGGAAGTAGCGCCGCGCTCTCCCTGCTCCGCCGCCGCGCCCGGGGCGACCGGGGTCAGCGCCCCGCGTCCGCCGGTTTCCGGAAGTCCGCCATCGCCCCCTCGATGTCGAGCGCGATCTGCCGTTTGAGGTCGTCCACGCTCTCGAACTTTCCCTCGTCCCGGAGCCGGGCGCGCAGGTGAACGAGGAGGGTCCGCCCGTAGAGGTCTCCCGACCACCCGGGGAGGTGGACCTCGACGACTTCCTCGCGTCCGCCTGAAAAGGTCGGCCGGACGCCGATGTTCAGGACCGCCGGGCAGGTCCGGCCGTCGAGGACGGAGCGGCCCGCGTACACGCCGCGCGGGGGGACGAGTCCGTGGTCCAGCCGGAGATTCGCGGTCGGAAAGCCGAGCTGCCGCCCGCGCCCCTCTCCGCGCACCACCGTCCCGCGCAGTTCCGCCGGGCGGCCGAGCATCGCTTCCGCGTCGTCGAGCCGCCCGCCCGCGATCGCCATCCGCGCCGCGCTGGAACTGACCCGGACGCCCCCCCGGACGACCTCGGGGCCCCGGCGGACCTCCACGCCCGTTCGCTTCCCCCAGCTCCGGGCGGCTTCGAAGTTCCCGGCGGCGAGGTGGCCGAAGCGCTGGTCGAACCCCAGGATCAGGCCGGCGGCGTGGAGTTCGCGGACGAGGAACCGGTCGAGGAATTCGTCCGGGGAGAGGCGGGCGAGGTCGAGGGTGAAGGGGAGGACGATCGCCGCGTCGGCGCCGGCGGCTTCCAGGAGTTCGAGGCGGCGGTCGACCGAGGCGATCGTGGGGACCGGCGCCCCGCGGAGGACCGCCTGGGGGTGGGGGTCGAAGGTCATCGCCACGGCGGCGCCGCCGAGGGACCGGGCCCAGGCGACGACCTCCGCGAGCACCGCCTGGTGGCCGATGTGGACGCCGTCGAAGACGCCGAACGAGACGACCGGGGCTTTGAGGGCGGCGAGCCTGCCCGCGGGAAGTCCCACATGCCGGAGCATGCTCAGCGGCGGGACCCGGCACGGGCGCGCCCGGCCTTCTCCAGTTCCCGCAGGGCGCGCGCGTTGGCGGTGCGGTCGACGGCGTTGAAGTGTCGGGTGATGAGGATCCCCTCGAGGTGGTCGATTTCGTGCTGGAAGGCGCGGGCGAGGAGGCCGTCGGCCTCGACGGTGACGGTGGCGGAGTCCAGGGTGACGGCGCGGACGACGACCCTGGTGGCACGGAGGACCTTGCCGTTGACGCCGGGGATGGAGAGGCACCCCTCGCTCTCGAACGACTCGCCCTCGCGGGAGAGGATTTCAGGATTCACGTAAACCCTTTCCCCATCAGGGGATCCGGGCGTCAGATTGAGCACGATCAGCCGCTTCAGATACCCCACCTGCGGCCCCGCCAGCCCGACCCCGCGCGCCGCCGCCATCGCGTTCAACATCTCCTCCGCCATCGCCCGGACCTCGTCGTCCACGGCACGGATCGGCTCCGCGACCTGCTCCAGCGCCTCGTGCGGCCATTTCAGGATCTCCATCCGCCCATTCTATCACCCCCTCCCGCCCCGGGAAGCCCCGCGCCCGAAAGGCTTTGACCCCGGTTCCCCGTCGTTCTACGATGGCCCCTCCAGTATCGCGTTCTCACGAGGAGGTTCTTCCCAAATGGCTGATGTTGAAGCCCTGTTCGCCAAAGGCTCGGAAGCCTTCAACAAGAAGAACTGGGACTACGCCATCGAGATCTTCAAGACGATCACCCTGACCGACCCGAATCACGTCAAGGCGCGGCAGGCGCTGCGCATGACGGTCATCCAGAAATGCCAGCAGGCCGGCTTCCCAGGGTCCCTCTCTTCGAAAATGCGCGGGGCGGCAGCCTCGATGCAGATCAGCGCCTCGAAGGGTGAGAAGAAGATCGCGGTGGCGACGGACTACCTGATCGGCGACCCGATGCACGTCGGCGTCCGCGTGGCGCTGGGGACGGCGCTGATGGAGGGGAACTTCGTCGACGGCGCGATCACGGAATTCGAGCACGTCCTCCAGTCCGACGCCGTCAACAAGCACTCGATGAAGGCGCTCGGGGATCTTCACCAGAAGAAGGGGGATGTGAAGAAGGCGATCGAGTACTACTCCAAGGTGCAGTCGATGGACAACACCGACCGGGAGGTGACGAGCAAGCTGAAGAACCTCCTGGCGGAGAACACGATCAAGGAAGGCGGGATGGACAAGGCGAAGTCGTTCCGCGACATGGTCAAGGACACCGAGGGGGCGTCCCGCGCCGAGAAGGACAAGCAGCTGGTCAAGACCGGGGCGGAGATGGACGAGGAGATCCAGCAGCTCCTGGACGTCGTCAATGCCGATCCGACCAACCCGCAGCAGGCCAAGACGCTGAAGAAGATCTCGGAAATGCAGGTCCGGAAGAAGGACTACGACGCGGCCATCGCCTCGCTCGAGCGCGCGAAGGAACTGGACCGCGGCGACGGCACGATCAAGATGAAGATCGGGGACATCCAGATCACGAAGCTGGACCAGAAAGTCCAGGCGGCGAAGGCGGCGGCGGGCGGCGACACCACCAACGCGGCCTTCAAGGCGGCCTACGTCGAACTCGTGAAGTTCCGGATCGAGGAGTTCCAGCGCCGGGTGCGCGACTTCCCGACGGACATGTCCCTCCACTTCGAACTCGGCAAGGCGCAGCTGGTCGGCGGGATGGTCGACCAGGCGATCGCCGAGTTCCAGATGACGATCAAGGATCCGAAGCGCAAGATCGAGTCGATGAACTACCTGGGGCAGTGTTTCCACCGGAAGAAGATCCACGACCTGGCGGCGACGCAGTTCCTGAAGGCGCTGGAGGCGGCCCCGACGCAGGAGTGGGAGCTGCAGCTCCGGTACAACCTGATCGACTGCTACAGCGCGATGAACAAGCTGAACGAGGCGAAGGACGAGTGCAAGAAGATCATGAACATCGATATCAGCTACAAGGACGTGTCCAAGCGGCTCGAGGAACTCAACGCCCGCGGGTAGCGCGGGGCGGCACGGGTAGCGGAACAAAAGGAAAGGCAGGGGGAAGCACAGAATGGCTCATTCACGTTCGAACAAGAAGAGGGTCCGCCAGAACGAGGCCCGCCGGCTCCGGAACCACGATGTGAAGGCCCGGTTCCGCAGCCAGATCAAGAAGGTGCTGAAGCTGGCCAAGGCGAAGGGGGAGGGGCTGGAGAAGGAGATGAACCAGCTGATCTCCTGGCTCGACAAGGCGGCGGTCAAGAAGGTGATCCACCGGAACACCGCGGCGCGCTACAAAGGGCGCATCACGGTGCGGGTCAAGGCGCTGAAGGCCGGCGCGAAGGCCTGACCGGCGTTTCCGCGTCCTGCGAAGTCCGGAAGCGCCCGCGGGCGCTTCCGGCGGGTCGGAGGGCTGGGGCATGGGCGGATGGCGGTTCACGGCGGGTCTCGCGGCGCTGGGTCTGTCCCTCTGCGCCTGCGACGGGAAGCCCGCAGGCGGTCCGGGAGGATCGGGCCCCCGGAAGGAAGTCGAGACCGCTTCGAATCCCGGCGGCCCGGACGGAGGACGGCCGGTGCGCGAGAATCCCGCCCCGCTGGTGGATCCGACGGGGTCGGTGCAGGTGTACAAGGGGATGAAGCACGAGATCGGGTGCGAGAACAATCTCCGGAACATCGGCCAGTCGCTGATGGTGTATGCGGCGGCGAGGGGCGAGTACCCGCCGGCGGGGGAGATGTTCAAGGCGCTGATCGAGTCGAACACGCTGACGACGGTGGAGATTTACGCGGTGCCGAAGGCGAAGGTGACGCGGGACCAGGTGATTTCGGGGCTCGGGGTGGGGGTCTACCGGACGACGAGGGATTCCCTGAACGACGCGACGGCGGCGGACAAGCCGATCGCCTGGGATCCGGAGCCGTGGCAGGACGGCCGGCATGTGCTGTTCTTCGACGGCACGGTGTCGCTGATGAGCGAGAAGGCGTTCGGGGAGGCGTGGGGGCGGCACGAGGTCCGGAAGTAAGCCGCGCGTCCCGGTCCGGCGGTCAGCCCCGGAAGATGAGCACGTACATGTCGTAGAGCGCGTGCGTGTAGACGGCGACCGCGAAGCCGCGGTACCAGTAGATCACGCCGAAGACGATCCCCGCGAGCAGGCGGAAGGTGAAGACCCAGAGGCTCCACGGGTCGCCGAGCGGGCCGAGGTGGTGAATCGCGCTGAACAGGGTGCTGGAGAAGACGAGCGCGGAGAGGAACGACTCGAGCTTTCCGAATTTCAGCCCTTCAAAGAGCATGACGAGGCCGTTCATGAGGAGGAGGCGGAAGAGGAGTTCCTCGTGGACGCCGGCGCCGGCGCTCATGATGAAATTGCCGAGGACGCCGCCCATCTGCGGGGGCGCCATGCGGAGGAGCCGCGCCATGACGAAGATGATCGCGGAGCCGAGGAAGAACGCGTAGAAGGCGCTCTCCAGGAGGAGAGGGACGAACTGGGCGGGGCGGACGGTGTCCTTGCCCTTGCGCGACCCGGCGATGGAGACCAGGATCGCGACGGCGCCCACGTTGATCGCGAGGTAGCCGATCAGGTTCGACTTCTCGATGAGGAGGCGCGTGATGAGGTCCGCGCCGTTGTAGAGCGGCCAGGTGATGAGGACGCCGATCTGGTAGATGAGGAACAGCGGCGAGACGAGAACCAGGCTGGTGAGCAGGTTGTAGCGGGACTCGGACTTTCCGCCCTGGGAGGGGGCCCCCTCGCGTCCGCTCACGGGTCCTCCCCGATGCGCGGCTCCTCGCCCAGGCTGCGCATGATCGCCTCCGCGCGGGAGGCGACCGCGTCCCCTCCGGCGTTCCGGGCGACGATGTAGGCGGTGTGCACCGCGGCGCGGTCGCGCGGGGCGAGGTCGAGCATGCGCCCGAAATGCCCCAGCGCCTCCTCCAGGCGTCCGGAGTCCCGGGCGCAGAGGCGGCCCAGGTGAAAGTGGGCGCGGTAATCGCGGGGCGCCATCCCGGCGGACTCGGCGAACAACGCCTCCGCCTCCGTGGGGCGGGAGGACTCCGTGAGCAGGAGCCCGAGCGCCGTTCTCGCGTCGAGGTCGTCGGGCACGGATTCCAGGATCCGCCGGAACGTCTTCTCCGCCGCCTCCAGGTCCCCGCTCCGGAACTCGATCATGCCGCGCTGGTACAGCAGCCGCGGGGCGTCCGGCGCCAGCTCCAGGGCGCGCCGGAGGACGTGTCTCGCCTCGTCGTACCGCATGCACTCCCGCAGCCAGACCGTCAGCTTCTCCAGCGTCATCAGGCTCGAGGGGTCGCGCTGCAGCGCCTCGAACAGCACCCTCTCGACCGCCGCCTTGTCCCCGGCGTGGTAGAGCACGGTCGCCTGGGTATGGAGCGGCATCAGGTCGTCGGGGTAGTCCTTCCGCGCCTGCTCCGCCACCGCCCGCGCACTCTTGTGATCCTGCTTCATGGAAAACGCCCGCGCGAGCCCGTCGTAGATCTCCGGCGACCGTCCTCCCGCCGCGATCGCTCCGCGCGCCGCCTCGATCGCATCGTCGGGTCGCTCGATCTCGAGCGCCGCGTGCATCAGGTCGCGCAGGAGCTGCACGTCGCCGGGCCCGAGCTCGCCGGCGCGCACGAAATCCCCGAACGCCTCCCGGACACGCCCGGCGTTCGCGAGGGTCGCGCCGCGGTGGTGGTAGAAGCGCTTGAGGAATCCCCGGTAGTCCGGATCGTCGGGGTCGATCTCGAGGTACGCCTCGCACCCCTCGACGATCGCCTCGACGCTCGGGCCGCCCTTCTCCAGGCGGGCCCTGGATTCCGGCGTGACCGGGACCGACTTCCCGGGAGGAAGGCCGAGCCGTGCGGCCAGGGGGCCGGGGAGCGGGAGGAAGTCGAGGGCCATGGACGCCGGCTCAGCCTTCGAACACCAGGTCGACGGGGGAGCGGTCGACGGTGATGCGGAAGGACTGGAGCGGCATGCCGCGGACGACGACTTCTCCGGTGGAGTCGGTGGGACGGGTGCTGAAGTTTTTCCGGGAAGCGCCGCCGAGGATGACGCAGGGAACCCCGCCCGCGGGGGCGCCTCCGGCGCGGACCCGGACGCGGACGCCGAGGCCGCCGCCGGAGGACGAGATGTCGGCGAAGACCTCGCGTTCGCCGGCCTTCCAGGCGAACGCCTTCACGTGACCGTCCTCCTCGACGCGGACGCCTTCCGGCGTCCCCGCGATTTCCAGGTGCCCCGGCCATCCGCGGAGCCGGATCGTCGGCGGGGCCTCGACCGGGGCCGCTTCGGGCGCCGCCGGGACCGCGCGTTCGGGGACCGCGTCGGCGGGGACCGGGGGG
>JABWAY010000404.1 GCA_013360825.1 Candidatus Brocadiia bacterium
CTGGCGGTCCTGCGCGCCTGGCCGCGCGGGCGGCTCGCGACGGACGGCCTCATCCTCCGCCTGCCGGTCGTCGGCCGCATCGTGCGCCTCGCCGAAACGTCCACCTTCGCGCGCAACCTCGGCGTCCTCGTCGCCAGTGGCGTCCGCATCACCGACGCGCTCGACGTCGTCGCGCCCCTCCTCGCCAACGCCCGTTCCGCAGCCGTCGTACGCGCTTCCCGCGAACGCATTCTCCAGGGTTCCCCCCTGTCGGAGCCGCTTTCCGTCCCCGGTCCTTTCTATCCCATGCTCGCCGGCATGGTCGCCGTCGGCGAACGCTCCGGGACGCTCGACGAGGTCCTGCTCCAGGTCGCGGGGTTCCACGAAGCGCGGCTGCAGGTCCTCATCCGGCGCCTCGGCGCCATCATCGAACCCGTCGTCATCATCGTCGTCGGCGGCATCGTCGGCTTCGTCTACATGGCGTTCTTTCTCGCCATCTACTCCATCGTGGGAGGCAGGTGATGCGCACCCGGATTGCCAGCGTTCTTTTCGTGCTCTTCCTGGTTCCGGCGGCCCTCGGCGAGGACCCGGGTTCGGACCCGACGGAAGCGGACGAGGCGATGAGGCGGGCGCTCGAGGAGGCCCGCCGGCGGGCGCAACCCGGCGCTTCCGGCCCGGAGACGCCCGTCGTGGTCCCCGTGATTGCGGTCCGGGGCGTCGTGGAGGTCGAGGGACGGCCGGCTGCGGCGCTTCTCGAAATCGACAAAGGCCCTGCGCTTCTCGTTCACGCGGGGGACCGCGTGGCGCTGGGGGGTGCGTGGACGGAGATGGTGGTGGTGGAGATCGGCCCGGCTGGTGTGCGGGTGGAATTCATGCCCGGATCAAGGGAGGTGTTGCTCCGATGAAGACGAAGATCGCTCTTGCCGCCGTCCTCCTGGCGTCGGCCACCGCGTTGGCGCAGGCTCCTTCCGGCATTGAGGACATCCGGATCAGGTCCGTGAGCCTCAGCGACGCCTCGGTCGGCGACGGCGCGCGGCTGCTGACGGACGTCTCGGGCTACAACGTCGTGGCGACGCAGGACGCCGCGAAGTCGCGCGTATCGTTCCTCCTGCGCGACGTGTCGCTGAAGACGTCGGTGGAGACCCTCTGCGGGCTCGCGTCGCTCTGGTACCGCGACGACCCTGCGTCCCGGGTGCTGCGGATCATGACGGCGCAGGAGTACCAGCGCGACCTGGTCGTCGTGAGGGACGCGAAAACGCGGGTCTTCACGCTTCTGCACCCCAATGCCGTGGTGATCGCGACGCAGATCCGCGATCTGTACGGACCGCGCGTCGTCCTGTCTCTCGGCCTCGACGAGACGGCGTTCGAGACGCGGACCTCCGGGACCGGCGACACGGCCGCGCAGAACGGCCTGATCCCGGGCGTCGTCAACGGTACCCCGTACGGAAGCGGCGGTGCGGGGAGCAACGCAGGACAGCAGCTGTCCACCATCGACCGCGACATGAGCCCGGAACGGCTGGCGGAGATGGCGAAGAGGCGCTCGGAATCCGACGGATCGCAATCCCGCGGGTCGGTCTCCGAGGCGGATGTGGAGGCAGCCGGGAGCCGGGAGTCGGTCATCTACGTCACGGTCAACCGCACCTCGAACCTGCTTCTCGTCCGGACGGCGGACGACCGCGCGGTCGGCGAAATCGAAACGCTCGTGCTCGAGCTGGACCGCCCGACGCCGCAGGTCCTCCTGGAGATGAAGATCCTCGAGCTCGACCTCGCCGACGGTTTCAAATCGATCTTCGACCTGAGCATCGCGGACGATTCCGAGGCGACCGGCCCTCCGGACGGGCAGCCTGCCAACCCGCTTCTTCCCGCGGCCGCGACGGGTCTGAAGTATGTCCTCGGCGCGGGCAACTTCCCGCTCGAGGGAGGGACGCTTCTGTACCAGTTCCTCGACGAGCGCCTCCGTGTCCGGATCCAGCTGCTGAGCACCGAGCGGCGCATCCGGACGGTCGCCACTCCTCTCCTCCTCTGCTCGAACAACCGCGAGGCGCGGCTGTTCGTCGGGGAGGAACGCCCGCTCGTCCGGAATGTCACCGTCGTGACCAGCACGACCACGGGCGTCGTCACCGACCAGCTCGCCCCGACCGTCGAGATCCGGGAGATCGGGACCACGCTCCGCATCATCCCGCACATCAACGCCGACCGGACCGTGACGCTGACGCTCTTCCAGGAGTCCTCGTCCGTCGTCGCCGGAGGTGCGAGCCTTCCCGTCTCGACCGGTTCGGGTTCCGTGACCTCGTTCCCCGTCGATACCGTCAACACCGCCAGCCTCGAGGCGGTCATCGTCGGCAGGGACCACCTGGCTCTCGCCGTCGGCGGCCTCATCCGCGAGGAAATCTCCGACAACGAGCAGAAGGTCCCCTTTCTCGGCGACCTGCCGCTCCTGGGCTTTCTCTTCCGCCGGGAAGTCCGCAGCCGTTCGAAGCGGGAACTCATCCTGCTGATCACACCGCATGTGATCGTCTCGCCGGAAGAAGGCGAACGGATCAGCCGGGAGCGGCTGCAGTCCCTGTCGCTCCACCCGTGGCTCAAGCTCGCCGATCACGCGCTGGATGCATTTTCCGAAAAGGATCTCGACGGCGATCCCGGCATGCCGGAGTGGATCAAGGGCTTCGTGGAAGGAGTGATGGACAACCATGACCAACACTAGAGACGCGATGTCCCTGGCGGCGCTCTGCCTCCTCGCAGGATGTGTCTCCCCGCCGACGGGAAGTCCGGCGGGCGCTCATCCCGCCGCGCGGCCGTACGTCAGGATCGCCGCCGATCGCGGCAGCGCCGAAGTCACGCTGTCCGACGCCGACGTCAACCGTTGTGCGTCCCGCCTGGCCGCACATGCCGCGCGCGGCCGCGCCGCCTGTGTCCGTGAGCTCGTCCGCGACATGCCGGACCTCGCCCTCGAGGTATTCCGACGCCCCGTCGGCCGCGCCGATGCGGAGTCCGCGGCGCTCCGCCTCGCCATCGCCGCCGCCTGGGAGGAGGCGTTCGGAGAGGCGGCCCTCCGCGAGAGCGAGGAGGCGCGCCGGGGGAATCCGGACGAAGCGGCCCGGGCGGTCGGCCTGCTCCTGGAAGGCCTGGCGCCCCGGGCCGACGGCACGAAGCTCGCCGAGGCCGCGTCGGCGTTCAGGGCCCTGGGCGACGCGTTCTGGTTCGAGG
>JABWAY010000405.1 GCA_013360825.1 Candidatus Brocadiia bacterium
CCCTGACTGGGCGAGCATTTTCGCCCTGACCTTGTCCACGTAGCTGTTGGAGACGACTCGTTCGACGCGCGACAGGGTCGCGAACGTCGCGGCGAGCAGCCCCAGCACTCCGAGGACACCCAGCGCGACCAGCAGGACGAATCCGCGCTGTCTTTCGGGGTGTCTGTCGATCACGGCGCCTCCTCTAGAATTGGGGTCGGCCCGAAGGCTCTGTTTCCCGCACGCTGCGAGATGATGAGTGCATGGAATAGTCTGCGTGCGAGGAGCCGCTTGAGACGACCTCCTGCTTGAACAATCGCAAATGCCGGGCCGCGGTTAACAAATTTAATACTCAGAACTCATGATGTCATAAGGAGTTATGTCATTGGTGAACCCGTTTAATCATGCACATGGCCGATTTCTGTTCAGTTCGGTTACGGCTGTACAGTCAGGTTACCAACTGAGGAATCTTGATCAGTTCTGTGCTGATTTGCCCTTCTGAACGTGGAAAACTGGGATGCCGTGGACCCGCGTGGCCGTCAACCTGGCCGCCTCCACGGCGAGAACGGCGCGCTCGCGGATGTTCGCCGCCTTCGGCTCAAGGCGCCCTCGTTCCGTATCGTCTCTGCCGCCGAAAGCGCTGTCGGGGGGAAAGCGCAGGCCTCCCAGTCCGCTGGCGCGGAGCGGGAAATGGGGAGAATCCAGCAGTCCAGGCGATTCTGGCCGGGTCCGACGTTTGCGATTTGACGCGGGTGATCACACCTGTTCGAGCTCCGCAACGTCGACATCGGAGTTGCACTTTTACAACTCTTTATACAGGAATGACTTGCAGCTTCATTGTCGAGGATGGCGCGGGAACCGTCGCCGGGGTCCGTGTCGTCGTAACGCGGGAAAACACTGATACCTGAGGAAGACTCCGCAGGCCCTTCGCCGCGGAACCATGGAGAAATCGCCGATGCGGGAATTCGAACCGATGCAGGACGGAGCCGCCTTCAAGGAAGTCCTCTACGAAAAGAAGGACGGCGTCGCACGCATCACCATCAACCGCCCCCAGAACTACAACTCGTACTCCACCTCCGCCCTGAGGGAACTGGCTCGCGCATTCGAGGACGCAGGATGGGATGACCGCATCGCCGCCGTCATCTTCACGGGCGCCGGAGACCGCGCGTTCTGCACCGGCGGAGACGTCAAGGAGTACGCGACGGAGTACGTCCGCCGACCGCGAGACTACTGGAAGTACATGGGGTTCTTCCGCGCCTACATCGAATCCATTCTGCACTGCCCTAAACCGGTCATCGCCCGTATCAACGGGATGGCCGCCGGCGGCGGAAATGAATCCAACCTCGCCTGCGACCTCGCCGTCATGGCCGAACACGCATGGCTCGGGCAGGTCGGGACCTCCGTCGGCTCCGTCGCCTGCGGCGGCGCCACCCAGTGGCTCCCCCTCGTCGTCGGCGACCGCCGCGCACGCGAAATGCTCTTCATGAACCCCCGCATCCCCGCCCGCAAGGCTCTCGAGTGGGGACTGGTCAACGCCGTGGAACCGTCGGTGAAAAAGGACGGCGCCTGGGTCGCCGGCCCCACCGAGGAACAGATCCGCGCCGCACAGGAGCGCAAGGACGGGTACTCCATCGATCTCTCCGCCGTGGACGCCCGCATCGCGGAGTACGTCAAGTCCCTCAAGGAGAAGTTCCCGGAGTGCCTCCGGTACACCAAGATCCAGACGAACCAGAACAAGGAAGCCGTCTGGCACGCCACCGTCGGCCACGCGCAGGACTGGCTCGCCCTGCATTTCACGTCCCCGGAGCCCCAGGAGGGGATGAACGCGTTCAGTGAGAAACGACGGACCGATGTCGCGGGGCTGCGCGCACGCTGGGCGGAGGATCGCTCGCCCGAGTATCCGTGGGGGGCGCCGGTCTCGAAATGTCCCGGGTGCGGGGCGAAGATGCTCCCCGACCAGTTCACGTTCTGCGGGGCGTGCGGGAAGGCGCTGAAAACATGAACCGGTTCGCGCATGCGTCCTGAATCCGCGCGCCGCGGCGCGATCGTCACCGGCGGCGCTTCCGGGATCGGCGCCGTCACGGCCGCGCTGCTGCGCGACGCCGGCTACGAGGTCGTCACGGTGGATCTTCTGGCGGCGGCGGACGTGAAGGGGGACGTCCGCGAGCCCGGGACGGCGAAGAGGGCCCTGGAGGCGCTCACGACGCCACCGGGGGTGCTGGTGAACTGCGCGGGGATCACGAAGGGCGGGCTGGTGGAGAAGACGTCGCTGGAAGACTGGAATCTGGTGGTCGGGGTGGACCTGACGGGGGCGTTCGTGTTCACGCAGGCGGTGGCCCCCGCGATGGCGCTGGCGGGGGGAGGGCGGATCGTGAACGTCGCCTCGACGCTGGCCCTGCGCGCGCGGCGGGGGACCTCGGCGTACGCGGCGGCGAAGGCGGGGCTGATCGGGTTCACGCGGGCGTGCGCGCGGGACTACGGCCGGTCGGGGATCAATGTGAACGCGGTCGCGCCGGGGCTGGTCGAGACGAAACTTTCGGAGCAGATTCCGGCGGAGACGCGGGCGCGGCTGATCGAGGAGACGGCGCTCGGGCGGTCCGCGAAGCCGGAGGACGTGGCCGAGGTGATCCTGTTTCTGTGCTCGCCGGCGTCGCGCCACATCACGGGCGAGTGCATCCGCGTCGATGGAGGACAGCTCGCATGAGTGTGCTGACGGTGACCCGGGAGGGGGCGGTCCTGACGATGACCCTGACCCACCCGCCGCTGAACATCCTGACCTGCGACGCGATGCAGCAGCTCGCGCGCGCCTGCGCCGGCGTCGCCGCGGGGGACCGGCTCGTCGTCGTCCGCGGCGCGGGGAAACATTTCTCCGCCGGCGCCGACATCGGCGAACACATGCCCGAGCAGGCCCCGCGCCTGCTCGAGACGCTCCAGGCCTGTTTCGAGGCCCTGCACGCGGTCCCGATCCCGACGCTCGCCGTCGTTCGCGGGGCCTGCATGGGCGCGGGGCTCGAGCTGGCGGCGGCGTGCGACCTGATGCTGACGGCGGAGGAGGCGAAGCTGGGAGTTCCCGAGATCTCGCTCGGGGTGTTCCCGCCGATCGCCGCCGTCGACCTGCCGGCGCGGATCGGGTCGGCGAGGGCCGCGGACCTCGTCTTCACGGGGCGGACGATCGATGGCCGGACGGCGGCGGCCTGGG
>JABWAY010000053.1 GCA_013360825.1 Candidatus Brocadiia bacterium
CACGTTCCCGTCCTGCACCTCCGCGCCGGGGAATGTATCCGTCGTGAAGATGTCCGCCCCGCTGATGTTCGTCGTCCGGCGGCTCGACTTCTTGCGGCAGCCCGTCACCGCAAGCAGGCTCAGCCCCAGAACGAGCGCAACGGTCCACCACCGACTGCCGTTCAGCATGAAAGCCCTCCTATTTCTCGCCTGGCGGCGAAACCAGCGGGAGGCACAGCTCCCGCAATTGTGACAGGACAGATTTCGGCCGGAGCCGAAGTTCGCAAATCTAGGAATCCCGGGACCCGCGGTCAAGCGTGATCGAGACGCCGGCCCGATGAACCTCCCCAGAAGGCCCGCCGGCCACCACGACGGTCAGCGCTTCAGCCCCGCCGTCAGCTCCGACCACTCCCTCCACTCCCGGTTGGCCGTGTCCCCGAGCGTGATCGCCCGCTTCTTGTCCGCATCCGAAACCGCGGCGGCGTGGATCGAATAGAGCAGGAAAATCTCCGGAATCTGGGCGCTCGCCTCCGCCGCGGCCTGGAGATGCGGCAGCGCCTGCTTCTCAAGGTCGGTCCGCCCCTCCGCAGCCTTCGCCTGCCCCGCAGCTTCCTTGAACAGCTTGTCGATCTCCTTCAGTTCCGGCACCCGTCCGCTCCCGGGCTTCACCACCTCGGGCTGGATCAACCCCCAGCGCCGCTGCGCCTCCTTGAACTTGGCCTCGACCTCGATCAGCCGGCGCGACAGTTTTCCCTCCACGATCGCGTCCGGATCACCGCTGCCGTCGGGCGCGGCCGGCTTTCCGCGGAAATACAGCGCCGCAGCGACCCCCATCGCGAGGACGGGAACCCCTCCGATCACCAGCATCAGTTTCCGGTTCATGGGGAGGGAAGTCTACAGAGCGCCCCCCGGGAGGGCAATCGTCGCCCCCCCTACCGCGTCGGCTCCGGCACCTCGCCCGCACCGTCGTCCGGCGGCGGCGGCGGCTTGACCTTCTCCCCGGACGGCTTCGGCCCAGGTCCCTGCGGCGCAGGCGGCTTCGACGGCGTGGGAGCTTCTACCAGAAGCTCATCTCCGCAGCCGTCTCAGGTTCCGGGGGGAAGCGGCGTCGGCACGTAGGTCCGGATCCGCCCCATCCACCCCTCGTTCCAGTTCAGGACCAGCGACTCGCGCCACCAAGCGTACGCGCCGTTGTACCCGTGATAAACCCAGGTCCTGGGGCCGTTCGTGGTGCGCAGGATGCTCACGTTGCGCTTCGGTATCCCCGCCTCGAGGCCGCGGATGATCGCGGAGAAATCCCCCGAGGTGAAGCCGCCCTCCAGCTTCGCCACGTCCTGCTCGGTCAGCGAAACCTGCGCCTTGCGTTTCTTCTTCTTCTCGTCCGGCGGCGGCGTGCGTTTCGCCAGGAGGTCCGCGAACCCGAGGAAGAACTTGTCGTTCTTGACGAGCTGGGTCAGGGTGTCTTCGTCCTTGAGCATTTCGAAGCGGAAGAACCCGCCTTCGGCGACGTCCTTCGGCGAGATGTTGAGCACGTTGCCCTTCGCGGCGCCGACCTTCAGCCCCGGGAACGCCTGGATCAGCATCCAGTCCTGCGGGCGGACGAGCTGGAGGGACTGCCGGACGAAGGCGGGGCCCTGCTGGAACGCATCGGCGACGACGCCGATCCGTCCGACGCGGAGGCTCGAGTCGATGTGGAACCCGTACGCCGCGCGGAGCGAGAGGTCTTCCCGGCGGAGGACGAGGACCCAGGTGGTGGCCTGGCGGCCGTTCAGGGTCGATGCGTAGCTGTACCCGACGTACCGCCGCGCACGGAGGAACGCCGCCCGGTCCCAGCGGGCCTTCTTCGGGTCGTCCTTGTCCAGCCAGTAGTCCGGGTTGGAGAACATCGCCGGCCCCGACCCGGAGAGCATCTCGGCGATCGTCTGGGCCTGCTGCCCCGCACCGTTGACCGTCATGGCGTCGTAGCTGAAAGGACGGGTGTCCTCGCCATGGGCCATGAGGAAGAGGAAATCCTCGGTGCCCACGCGGCGCGTGTCGATGCACTCCAGGACGAAAAGTCCCGAGGTCGGGATCGACACGGACTTCTCGGGATCCTTCTCCACCCGGGGGCCGGAGAGGGTCTTCGGGATGGAACGGACCTGCCAGTACAGCTTGACGATGTCCCCGCGCTGCCACGCCGCCCGGCCCTTGAAGTCATAGGACTGGGTCGCGACGCCGGGGGCGAGCTTCTCCAGCACGGCCGCCATCGCGTCCTCGCCGATCAGGTTCCGCTGCGGGCAGCGCCAGGCGCTGGGATCCATCGTCTGCGTGTCGACCCCGGCGAGGATGTAGTTGCTGAGGCGCGCGGGGAAGGCCAGGCCGAACTGCTTGCCGCTCCGGCAGAGGATCAGGACCCCGCGGGAGCCGGAGATCGAATTGGAGTAGGAAGTCCGGCGGGGGAAGGGCAGGCCGGCCTCCCAGGTCTGCTTGACGCGGAGCAGCCGGCGGTCGAAACCGGCCCTGTACTTCGCGACCAGCCGGCCGTTGACGTCCAGGAAGGTCTCGCAGGCGACGTCGGCCGCGGCGACCGTGGACTTCCCCGCCTGGACCTCCGTGATCGCATGGAGCCGCCCCTGCGGGGCCGAGGGGAAGAACTGGAACAGCACGTCGAAGGACGGGTATTCCCGGAGCATCGCGATCGCGGGGGCCCCGTCGACCGTCACCGACCGCTCCTTCTCCGGGGCGACCGCGATCTTCTCCTTCTTCTGGTCCCAGTCCGTGAACGTCGGCGTCACGCGCACGGGATTCCCGGTCGCCCGGTCGACGTGGATCAGGTAGGACCACCCGGCCGTCGAGGTCACCACGACCCCCCAGCGGTCCTTCGAACTCTCCATCACCATGTACAGCAGGAACTCGCCGGCATCGTACTCGCCGTGCCGCTGGTGCCACGCCAGCCACCAGTCTCCCTTTTCCACCTGCGGCAGGAACCGCGCGAGATCCTCCGCCTTCGCGGCCACGAGGGGCTCGGCGTCCGCATCCGAAAGCATCTCCTCCAGGAGCTTGCCGAGCTCCGTGGGCTGCACCATGTTGTCCCGGATGATCCCGTCCGCGTCCAGCAGGTACAGCCGCGGCCAGGTGTACGTCCGGTAGAGCTTCGCGATCGGCCCTTCCAGCATCCCCCCGTCATACACGATCGGCCAGTCCATGCCGTGTTCCACGGCGTACTCTTTCGCCTTCTCCGCGTCGACGTCCAGGTTGACTCCCAGGATCGTGTAGCCGCGCAGGCGGTACTGGTTCCAGAGTTCCTTGTGCCTGTCGAGCGCCAGGGTCGTCTCGTGGCTGGTCGTGGACCAGAACTGGACGAGGACCACGCGCCCCAGGAACGAGGAAAGCGAAACGTCGTTTCCCTCGGCGTCCGTTCCCGTGAAGTCGGGGGCCGGCGCCCCAGCACCCAGCGACGGGCGAAGCGCCACGGGCTCGGTGTGCTCCGCGAGCACCACCTCGTCCCCGGACTCGGAGCAGGACTTGATCACCCACCCCCGCCCGCCGGCCGGAAACGGCTCCGTCCCCTCGAACCGCTCGTTCGAGTCCCGCTCGCCGTCCAGGCGCCCGTCGCGGTTGTAGTCCACGGAGAGTGCGAGCTGGTCGAGGTCGCTGAACATCGCGTCGCTGTTCAGATCGACGATCCCGAACCTCACCGTCTCCCCTGCCAGCGTCGCCGTGCCTTCCCACCAGTCCATGCCGCGGTACGCGTTGAACTTCTTCGCGTTGTCCCGCAGGTACCAGACGTACATCTGGTAGTCCGACTTCGCCTTCCCCCGCTCGATCTGCAGCTTCCAGTACTTCCCCAGCGACCGCCCCTCCTTCGAGTACTCCTTCGCCGGGTCCCCGTCGTCCGTCAGGTCCTCGTTGTTGTTCGCGTCGACGTACATCAGCGCCTCGCCCGGCCCCGCGTCATCCAGAACCACCGCGATCGACCGGTCCGTCCCCGCCTTCAGCAGGATCTGGCCCCACTGCGGCTTCGCCCTGAACGCGGGAACCTTCGCGATTTTCTCGAACGGCGCCTCCTGCCACTCCGTTCCCTCCACGTACGTCACCGGCACCGAGGGCCCGGCCGAGTCCGCCTTGTGGGTCATCGCGACCTTCACATCCCCCGCGCCGGCGGCCGCCGACAGGGCGAACAGCGCCGCGGCAATGCACGGAATCCTGATCACAATACTCCCCTCCGCCAGAAATGGAGAAGGGGGGCGGGTGCCCCCCCTCGGTCAGGTCGTCCGTTGGTTTACGCCGCCGCGGGCGGAATGCTCCCGCAGCCGTCAGCGGTCCCGCTCCGGCGAATAGCTCCGGCGGATCTGCTGCGCCGCCACCTGCAGCTTCAGCTCCGTCGCGAAATGGTTCGCCGGATCGATCGCCAGCGCCCGGTTCAGCCACTTCGTCGACTCCTTGTAATAGCGCTCGACCGCCCAGAGGTGGCCGAGGTTCCCGTAGACGACCACCAGCATGGCGTCGGTGTCCGCCTCCAGCTTCTTCGCCGCGGCCAGCACCTCCACGTCCTTCGAGCCGGCGGCGACCGCCATGATGAGGTCCTTCGAGGCGATCAGCGCCCCCTCGGCGGCACGGAACGACTTGTCCGCCTTCGAGACCGATGTGTTCCCCTCGAACTCCAGTCCCTCCGCGTTCAGGCGGCGGGAGTCGTCGTACGCCTTGATCGCGGCGTCCAGCTTCCCTTTGACCCCCTCCTCGACCTTCGCCGCCTTCCCGTCCGCCTTCTTCTTCGTCAGCGCCTCGAGCAACTCCTTCTTCCGGGCGTTCTCCTTCTCGATCTCCGCCGCCGCGGCCGCCAGCGACTTCCTCGACTCCTCGACATACTTCGAGGCGGGGAACGTCTCGACCAGCGCCTGGAACCGGATCATCGCGGTCGAGAAATCGCTCGCCTTCATCGCCGCCAGCCCCTCCTCGTACATCCGCGCGCCGTCCCGCTCCTCCACCTCCAGCACGACCTTGTCCATCTCGGTCTTCAGGCTCGGGTCGTCCTTGCACGCCCGCTCCATGTCCGCGCGCCCGATGTCGTACAGCCCGTTCTGCATGGCATAGCGGCCCAGATCGAACCGCAGCACCGCCGTCTCCTTCCCGGACTTCGCGGCCTGACGGTCGCGCACCCGATAGACGGTGTAGGGATCGAGATCCTCAAACGGCAGCGTCGCCTCCCCGCCCTCCATCAGGCGGATCCGGACCCCCCGCTCCGTGACCTCCAGCACCTCGCCCTCGATGAACGATCCGCTCTTTTTCTGGAGCATCTCCGCGGCGCAGGGCAGGGCGAGGGCGGCGGCGAAGAGGACGGTGAACAGTCTGTGGCGCATGAATGGGTGCTCCCACGCCCCCCCGGGCATGATGACCCCATTAGAGTAGAAGAGGGGGGGCGGGTCAAGGACGTCCGCAGGCCTGCCGCCGTGGAGCGATCCGCGTTTGACACCGCCCCGCCCCCTCCGTAGACTCCCCGCCCTTCCACTCCTACACAGCACGGAGCCGACCATGCGCCGCCTGATCATCCCGATCGCCCTTGCCCTCGCCGGTTTCCTCCACGCCGAGCAGGCCCCCGGCGACGTCGACTGGGACGCCGAGACGAAGGCACTTCTGGAGAAAGCCGTCTCCGACGACCCGTTCGTCGCGATTCCCGCGCAGGACGAGATCCGGGAAACCGGCCGTCCCTGCGCCCCGGCGCTGCGTGCGGCGCTAAAGGACACGCGGTCGCACGTGCGGTTTTTCGCAGCGGAACTGCTCGGCGAGATCCGCGACAGCGCGGCGGTGCCGGACCTGCTCCCGCTGCTGGACGACCTGGTGACCGACAAGACCGGCGAGCCGGTGGCGGCGGCGGCGGCGCGGGCGCTCGGGCGGCTGGGAGACCCGTCGGCGGCGGACAAGCTGATCGAGAAACTGGATTCGACGTCGATCGATGTGCGGTTCGAGGCGGCGCGGTCGCTGGGGACGCTGCGGGTCCGGCGCGCGGAGGCGAAGCTGCTGGAGATTCTGAAGAAGCGCGAGGTGGCGACGACGTTCCGTGGCGGGCTGATGCCGGCGGCGGCGATGGAGTCGCTGGGGAAGATCCGGGCGCAGTCGGCGCTGAAGGACATCGTGGACATGCTGGACGCGCTCACGCCGGACGAGCTGACGGGGATGAGTTACGACCAGATTGCGATGAAGGCGCTGGAGCGGATTTCCGGCGAGTCGAAGGGGTCCGTGGAAGCGGACAAGAAGGAGGAGACGAAGCGGCAGTGGCGGGAGTGGTGGGCGAAGCAGGCGCCGTCGGAAGTGCCGAAGTAGGAGCGGACACGATGCGGGGAGGGAGGCGCGCGCCTCCCTCTTTTTTTTTGCACTCTGCAAATAAAAACAGCGTCGATCAAAACAAAACTGCGCCGCCGGAATGCGATGCCCGCAAACCCGCGTGAAAACGTCATTTGCGGGCGGCGGAATCAGGGGAATTTACGCAGTCTCGCTTGCTCGTGCGAATCCGCACGCTATACTAGATCCTGTACAGCGGGGATGACGCCCCCCTAGAGCTAGGGGGGCCGGGGAGAAGGCAGAGAAACTTCACCCTAACATTTGCGTGTTACGGCCCACGGGCCGCAGGGGGATGCCGGCGATGAAGGTCGCCTTGACGTACAACCTGAAGAAGGACTCCACGCCCGTGCAGGACTCCCCAGCTCCGCCCGATTTCTACGCGGAGTGCGACGACCAGGAAACGGTCGATGCCATCCGGGCCGCCCTCGCGGAGTTCCACACCGTCGTCCTCATCGAAGCCGACGAGGACGCCTACGAACGCTTCCGCTCCGAACGCCCCGACCTCGTCTTCAACGTCGCCGAGGGAACCTGGGGCGCCGCGCGGGAGGCCCAGATCCCCGCGATGCTCGAGATGCTCCGCATCCCGTACACCGGCAGCGACCCCGTCACGCTCGCGCTCTGCCTGGACAAGGCCCGGACGAAGGAAGTCCTCCAGGCGCGGGGGATCGCGACGCCGCAGTTCCGCGTGGCCGAAACCGCCGACCAGGTGGCCGGCCTCGTCGCCGGGCGCGGCGCCCTCCCGGCACCGGGCGCTCCCCTGCTCCGGTTTCCGCTGGTCGTGAAGCCACTGAGCGAGGGAAGTTCGAAGGGGATCGTCGACACGGCGCTCGTCCGCGACGCGGATGGGCTCGCCCGCGAGGTCGGCCGCGTCCTCGCGCTGTACCGCGAGCCGGCGATCGTGGAGGAGTACCTGCCCGGCCGCGAGTTCACCGTCGCCATGCTCGGGAACGGCGACACGCTGCAGGTCCTCCCGGTCGTCGAAATCCGCTTCGATTCCCTCCCGTCGGGCGTCAATCCGATCTACTCGTACGAGGCCAAGTGGGTGTGGGACACGGCCGAGAAGCCGCTCGAGATCTTCGACTGTCCGGCCCGGATCGACCGCGAGCTGGCGCTGGAGATCGAGACGCTCTGCCGCCGGACCTGGGACGCCCTGCGCATCCGCGACTGGGCGAGGATCGACGTCCGCTGCGACGCGCAGGGCCGGCCGCACGTCCTCGAGGTCAACCCGCTTCCGGGAATCCTCCCGCAGGCGGAGCAGAATTCGTGCTTCCCCAAGGCGGCGCGGGCCGCGGGGCTGTCGTACAACGTGCTGGTCCGGCGGGTGCTGGACTCGGCGATCGCGCGCTGCGGGCTGCGCGCCGGCTCGGGGGCGATCGCGCCTCCGGCCCATTTCAGCCTTCGATAGAGGGGTCCGGGTGAAACCGCGGAGGATCGGGGTCGCGTACGACGCCACGCTGACGGACCGGGCGGGGATGGCGGACGCCCACGAGGACATCGTCGGGACGGTGGACGCCGTCGCGGCGGCGCTCCGGTCCCGCGGTTACGACGCCTTCCGCCTCCCGGTCGCACGGCTGGCGGAGGTGCGGCGCACGGTGCGCGCCAGCGGCGCGGAGGTCGTGTTCAATCTCGTGGAGGAGCTGGAGGGAAGCTCGCTCGCCGAGGCGGCGGTCGCGCGGGAGCTGGAGCGGAGCGGGGCCGGGGTGACGGGGTGCCCGGCCGGCGCGATCGGTCTGTGCCTCGACAAGGAGCGGACGAACGCCCTGCTCTCCAGCCGCGGGCTTCCGGTGCCGCGCGGGCGCGTGTTTCACGAGGCCGGGCCGGCGGGGGGGCTGGAGTATCCGTTGATCGTGAAGTGCCTGCGGGAGGACGCGTCGCTCGGGCTGGGGGACGCGTCGATCGTCCGCGACGAGGCGTCCCTGCGCGACCGGGTCGCCTGGGTGCGGGACACGTTCGGGCAGCCGGCGATCGTCGAGGAATTCCTCGAGGGGCGCGAGTTCAACGTGGCGATCGCGGGACCCCGCCCGGTCGCGCTTCCCGTCTCCGAGATCGATTTCTCCACGATGCCCGCGGGAAAGCCGCGGTTTGTCAGCTACGAGGCGAAGTGGCAGCCGGAGTCGGTGGAGTTCCGCTCGACGGTGCCGGTCTGTCCGGCGGACCTGCCCCCTGCGACGGCGGAGCGCCTCCGGAGGCTGGCGACGCGGGCGGCGCGGCTGGCGGGGTGCCGGGACGCGGCGCGGGTGGACATCCGGACAGACGCGGCGGGACGGCCCCACATCCTGGAGGTCAACCCGAATCCGGACCTGTCTCCGGACGCCGGATTCGCGCGCGCGGCGCGCGTCCACGGGTGGAGCTACGAGGACCTCATCGAACGACTCACGCTCTGGGCCTGGAAACGGAGGACCCGTGCTGGCGACCCTGTCGCTTCGCGCGCTCTGCGCGGCTGACCGCAACGGAATCCTGCGCCTCCTCGAGTCCGCGGGGAATTTCAGCGCCGCGGAGATCGCGGTGGGGATGGAACTGGTGGACCACGCGCTGGCCCGGCCCGGGCAGGCCGACTATCGCTTTGTCGTGGCCGAGGACGGCTCCGGCATCGCCGGGTACGCGTGCTGGGGACTGGCGAGCCTGAGCGACGGCACCTGGGACCTCTACTGGATCGCGGTCTCGCCGGACCGCCAGGGACGGGGGTTCGGGAGACAGATCACGGAACATTGCGAGGCGGACGTCCGCCGGGAAGGAGGCCGCTGCCTCCTGATCGAGACGTCCTCGCGCGCAGGGTACGAGGGCACGCTCGCGTTCTACAGGAGCCTCGGGTACGAGGTCCTGGCCAGGCTGAAGGACTACTACACGACCGGCGATGACAAGGTCATCCTCGGAAAATATTTCCCGCGTTAGGAGAGCATTTGTGGAAGAGTGGCAGAGACTTCTCGCCGAGGGAATCAACAACGCGAAGCAGTGGTGCGAAGAGTTCCCGGACCAGGATCCGCTGGTGGCGAAGAGAGTCGACGACGTCTTCCAGCTGCGGGTCAACAAGTACTGGCTTGACCTGATGAAGGCCAAAGGGTCACCGGTGCACCTGATGAAGCAGGTCGCGCCGGACGAGCGGGAACTGCTCGACCAGACGGGGATGGACGACCCGCTCAACGAGGAGCAGCAGAGCCCGGTTCCGGGCCTGGTGCACCGGTATCCGGACCGCGTGCTCTTCTACGTGGCACACCAGTGCGCCTTCTACTGCCGCTACTGCACGCGGAAGCGGAAGGTCAGCGACCCGGAGTCGATTTCCAGGGAGCAGGTCAAGCGGGCTGTCGACTACATCGCGGCGCACCCGGAGATCCGGGATGTCGTGCTGTCGGGAGGCGATCCGCTGATGCTCAAGGACGAGCCGCTGCTCGACATCGTGCGGCGCGTGCGCGAGGTGAAGCATGTCGAGATCATCCGGATCGGGACGCGGATTCCGAGCGCGCTGCCGCAGCGGATCACGCCCGCGCTGGTGCAGGAACTTCGGAAGTACCAGCCGGTGTACATGATGGTGCACTTCGATCATCCGGACGAACTCACTCCCGAGGCCATCGCCTCGCTCAACATGCTGGCCGACGCCGGGTTTCCGCTCATGAACCAGACGGTTCTGCTGAAGGATGTGAACGACAACGCGGAGGCGCTGGCGAAGCTGTTCAAGGGTCTGCTGGCGGCGCGCGTGAGGCCGTACTATCTGTACCAGGCGGACATTACGAAGGGGACGAACTACTTCCGGACGACGGTGATGAAGGGCCTGGAGATCATGAGGCAGCTCCGGGGTTACATTTCCGGTCTGGCGATTCCGCACTATGTCATCGACGCCCCGGGGGGCGGTGGAAAGATCCCGATGGTGCCGAGCTATGTGGAGGAGTGGTCGAACGGGAAGCTGGTGTTGAGGAATTACCGGGGGCATGCGTACGAGTACCCCGAGGTCGAGGAGGATCCCGAGGATCCGGTGGTGGCGGTGAGGAACAGTCCCTGGGGGCGGAAGGGGAAGATCTCGGGGTGTGAGGGGATCGACGTGGACTAGGCGGATCCGTTGCTCACGCAGGAGCCCCGGGGCGATCTGCTCCGGGGCTTTTTTCGTTGTGCGGACCTGTTCAGGGCGGCGGCGATTCGGGTATAAGTTGCCGCTTCAACTCTGAGCAGGGGGCTCCTCAATGATCCGCGCCATGGCCGCCGCGTTCGCCGTCCTGTTCCTGTTCGCCCTTCCCGCCGGCGCGCAGGTGGCGGCTCCCTGGACCGAGGACTTTGATGCGGGCGGGGCCGGGTGGAGCTTCTCGAACTCCAGCACGGAGGGTGTGGGGTGGGCGGTGGACGGGGATCCGGGGATCACGGCGGTCGGAGACGGGCTGGGAGGGGACGGGGTGGACGGGCCGGTGATGGGCGGGTTCTCGCTCAACTACAACGACGGGACGGACTATGAGGAGGACATCAGCGCCGGGGCGAACAAGGGGGTTGCGACGTCGCCGGTGATCGACGTCTCCGGGCTGGCAGGGTCGATTTTCGTGTCGTTCGACCTGAATTTCGAGACGGATTTCTACCTCACGGGCGATGCGACGCTGGATTCGCTGACGCTGGAGGTATCCAACGGCGCGGAAACGCTCACCTACATCTCGTTCACGATCGGGGACAACACGACGGCGGCCGGCGCGCCCTATTTCCTGCATGCCGGGCCGATGGGGACATTCCGTCGGATCGGATTCAACGTCGGTCTGTTCACGGGCGCAGTCCCGGACATCCGGCTGCGGTTCGTGTTCACGACGAGCGACGACACGAACAACGCGTTTTCCGGGTATTTCATCGACAACCTGCAGGTGTGCAGCGACTCGGTGGCGCCCGCGGCGCCGGTGAATCTTTCGCCCGCGGACGGCGCGACGGTGGTCGGAGGTCCGGGGATCCCTCTGGCCCTGGACTGGAGCGACGCGGCGGATTCGACCGACTGCGGCGCCGGGGCGGTCTGGCTGTACATCTGGCAGGTCTACGACGCCAACACGCTCGTCCTGGTGACGAGCGGGATTGCGTATCCGTCCGATGCCGTCATCCCGGCGGGGCTCGCCGCGGGGGACTATCTCTGGGACGTCCAGGCGATCGACGGGAGCTTCTTCTTGAGTCCGCTCTCGACGCAGACGTCGTTCACGATCGAGCCGCCGCTGGCGCCGCTCGCGCCCGCGTCGCTGTTCGTCAACGAGTCGAAGGACGGCGCCCAGGCGGGGGACGCGGGATTCGTGGACCCGGTGATCGATGAGCAGCCGGTCTTCTCCGCCGTCTACCTCGATGCCAACTCGATCGACTTCGCCCACGGGTACCGCTTCCAGGTCTCCCAGGATCCGACGTTCACGACCGTCGACTTCGACTCGGGCGCGGCGACCCTGGGAACCCCGCTGGCGAAGGACGCGCGCTCGCAGGACCTGGCGATCCCGATCAGCCTGGACCGCGACACGGTCTACTACTGGCGCATCCGCTTCACCGACGCCTCAGGGCTGACGGGGCCGTTCAGCGGCGCGCAGTCGTTCCGGATCGGCGACGACTTCGAGTTCGGTGTCCGTCACGGGTCGAGCCACCGCAGCCGGCACGGCTGCTGGGTCGCCACGGCGGCCTGGGGAGGGGTGTCCCCGGAGGTCGCGGCGCTCCGGGAGTTCCGCTCGGCGGTGCTCGACCGCTCGGGAGCGGGTTCCTGGTTCAGCCGGGCCTATCACGCCGGCGGTCGCCCAGTCGCATCCGTGACCGGCGACTGCGCCCCGCTCCGCCTCGCGCTGGCGTCCGCGGCCGCCGCCACCTCCCCGCTCGCCTCCGCCGTCCCCGCCGGTCTCGCCCTTCTGCTCCTCGGAGCTGCGCTGGTCCGCCGCCTCGCCTGACGGTAGTTCGCATGCGGGGAAAGACATTCAAGCCGCGGAGGCCAAGATGCCTCCGCGGGGTCGCGCGCGTCTCGAGGCACATTCGGCCCGGAGCGGACGCTGGAACGTCGGACAAGGCAACTCAAGGG
This sequence comes from Candidatus Brocadiia bacterium, assembly GCA_013360825.1. Classification (GTDB taxonomy): domain Bacteria; phylum Planctomycetota; class MHYJ01; order WSZJ01; family WSZJ01; genus WSZJ01. The sequence goes on from JABWAY010000053.1 coordinate 12,296, forward strand.
AGCGCCGGCCGGCCCCTTCGGGGAAAGGGACCGGCACGGCGTCGAACCCTCACTACCTCAGGGACCGGCGTTGCCCAGCCATGAACAACGCGCGCCCTGACAAGCGTCATGCGGGGGATTCCAGCACCGGCGGGCGCCCGTCCAGCTGGGCCCGGGCTCTGCGGACCAGGCGGGGCGGACTGAACGGCTTGGCGAGCACGGGACCGTCCACGGGGGTGACGCCGAGGAGCTGGGGCGCGTCCTCGCCGTACCCGGAGACGTAGAGCACCCGGAGGTCGGGGTGGAGGACGCGGAGCCGGGCGAAGACGGACGGGCCGCTCAGCCCGGGGAGCACGAGGTCGGTGACGAGAAGCTGGATCCCGTCGCGGGCCGAGGCGGCACCCGCCGCCAGCGCCGCTTCGGACGTCGCCGCTTCGAGCACGCGGTATCCGTTCTGTTTCAGCGCGGAGACGGCGATGCGGCGGACCCCGGCGTCGTCTTCGAGGACGAGGACCGTCTCGGTGCCGCGGGCGGTGAGGACGCCGGTGTCCGGCGCGAGGGCCGGGTGATCGGCGCGGGTGGCCGCGGGCAGGAGGAGGCGGAAGACGGTGCCGCCCTCGGGCCCGGCTTCCGCCACCAGGTCTCCGCCGTGCCGGCGCGCGAATTCCTGGCACCAGGCGGGGCCGAGTCCGGCGGCGCCGCCGGGTTCCCGCGGGGCGGTCTCGAAGATCCGCTCGAGATCCCCGGCGGTGGGGGCGGGCCCGGCATCTTCCAGCCGGATTTCGACGTAGTTTCCGGGGGGGAGGGACCGGCCCTTGAGGACGCGGTTCGTGCAGGCCAGGAAGATCTCACCTCCGGCCGGGGTGACCTCGCCCGCCCGGGCGGCGAGGTGAACGAGGAGCTGGTCGAGTTCCCCGGAGTCGACGACCACGGGGAGGGTCGTGGGGTCGACGCTGAGGCGGAGGCGGGTTCCTTCGCCGAGGAGGCGCCGGAGGAGGCGGTCCATTTCGCGGAGCCGCGCGACCACATCGACGGCGCGGGGTTCCTGGGACCTGGCGCGGGCGAAGGTGGCGAGGTGGCGCGTGAGTTCAGCGGCGCGTTCGGCGCTCTGGCGCATGTCGCGGAGATCCGCGCGAATCTCGGTGTTCTCGGGGGTCCTGGCGAGCCAGATCTCGCAGAGGCCGATGATGACCGTGAGGAGGTTGTTGAAGTCGTGGGCCACGCCCGAGGACAGGCGGGCCACCGCTTCGAGCCGCTGGGCCCGGGCGACCATGCGGTTGAACTCGTCGAGATCGATGAGGGCCGAGTGCGGGACGGGCGGCGGAGTCGCCCCCGCCGCGGCGGCGTCGAACGAGGCAGGCATCATGCGGATTCCTTTCCCACGGGGACCAGTCCATCCGACTCGACGCTGCGAAGTTCGCCGCCGACGCGGTTTTCAAACTTCAGGGTCCAGGCTTCTCCCCAGAGGGTTTCGGGGACATAGATGAAGAGCGAGATGCCGGAGCGTTCGAGGGCGCGCCAGCGGAGTGCGGAGGCAGCTCCGAGGGACCGGTGGGTCTCGACGGCGATGACCCGGATGGCGCGCCCGCCCTGGAGGACGGTGAGGTCCGGGTCGAACTCCTCGCCCCTCAGGACCAGCGGGGCTCCGGCGTCCGGGTTATGGAGGGCTGTGTCGAACCCGAGCCGCCGGTAGGCGCCCGCGATCCTGGTGATCAGATCCTGGTGGGAGAACATGGGTCGGGGATCAGGGGATGACGACGCTGTTCATGATGAAGGAGGACCGCTGGTTCTTCTGGGGGCCGTCGGTCGCCCACGCGAGGAAGGTCCACTGGAGTGTGTCGCCGGACTGGAGGTTGAGGGGGGTGAGGTTTACGGTGTAGGTCACGTCCTTCTGTCCGGACTGGGGGTAGGTGGTGACGACGTTGGTGATGGAGAGGGTGACGGTCTGGCCGTTCTTCTTGGCGCTGAGGGAGTGAGCGGCGGGGTAGGCGCAGTAGGAGCTGGTAAAGACGTTGACGCTCGTCGTTGAGACCGGGATCTGGGCGAGGACTGCGCCTGTGACCTCGGGTTTGTTCGGGGGCGGGCCGTCGAAGGCGGGGACGACGGCGCTGAGAGCGAGGAAGAGAGGCACGGCCAGAAAGAGGGGGATCTTTCGCATGGCGGGCACTCCTCAGAGGGGACTGGGAACGGCAGCCCACGGGCTGAGGAGGGAGAAGCAAGGGGGCGTCCGGAACGGAGCGGATCGCCGGCACTTGGCGCAAGACCTTATCTGGCTATGGGTTACAGCGCGTCAGACGAATAACTGCGCGCGCAATTTGAAACCCAGGTTTCAATCTTTGCAACCGCGGTTCAATGAGCGCTGCGCCGATGGACGCTGCCAGAGTCGGGATCGCCGCGGACGACAAGCGGACCGGACGTTCGCGCGCTCAACCCCGCGCCAAACTCACCGCCGGGGCCAGCGCCCCCGCCGCGCCGGCCGGTTTCCCGGAAGCTCCGACGCCCGTGCGCAGAGTCCTGCGAAATCGTACTTGAGCACCAGCTTCCGCATCGCCTGGTAGGAAATCCCAAGCGCCCGCGCCGCGCCCGTCACATCCCCCCCGCTGTCCGTCAGCGCGCGCAATGCCTGCTCCCGGCGGTACCGGTCCACGGAGGCCGGGAGGGACTCCCCCACCGGCACCGAGGGCGCATCCGGATTCTTCTGGTCCATCAGGTCCCGGACATCCTTCTCCGTCACCGTCCCGCTCGAAACCGCGGCCACCACCTCGACGAAGTTCTGCAGCTGCCGGATGTTCCCCGGCCAGGGGGTCTTCATCAGCAGTTTCAGCGCGCCGGGCTCGATCCCCATCTCGTTGTGCCGGGCGAGGAAGCGCTTCACGAGCGCCGGGATGTCCTCCACCCGCTCCGCGAGCGTCGGGACGCGGAGGACGAGGCTGGCGAGCCGGAAGTACAGGTCCTGCCGGAACGCGCCGGTCCGGGACAGCGCCTCGAGGTCCCGATTGGTCGCCGCCACCACGCGGACCCGCACTTTCTGTGACTTGTCGGAGCCGACCGGCCGCACGACGCCGTCCTCGATGACCCGCAGCAGTTTCGCCTGGAGGGGCAGACTCAGTTCCCCGATCTCGTCCAGGAACACCGTCCCCCCGTCCGCCCGCCGGAACAGCCCCTCATGGTCCGAGGTCGCGCCGGTGAACGCCCCCTTGACGTGCCCGAACAGCTCGCTCTCCATCAGCTCCGACGAAATCGCCGCGCAGTTCTCCACCTCGATCGATCCCTTGCCCTGCGCTCCGTAGAGATGCAGGGCCCGCGCGACGAGTTCCTTCCCGGTCCCCGTCTCGCCGACGATGAGCACCGGCAGAGACATCTCGCAGGCCCGGTCGATCTGCCGCAGCAGGCGGCAGGTCGCGGTACCGCGGCCCACAATCATGGCGTAGGGATGTTTCAGGACTGCCCCCGCCCCCTCGTCCCGCCCCTTTTTCACGACTTCCAGTTCTTCGCGAAGGGTCTGCGCCTCCCGTTCGAGGACCTGGCGCGCCTGCTGGTTTTCCTCGAAGAGTCTCGCGTTTTCGATGGCGACGGCGGCGAGATCGGCGAAGGTCTGGAGCAGGTCGATGGCGGAGGGGTCGAAGGCGTCGGCGCGGGTGAGGTGGTCGAGGTAGAAGACGCCGAGGAGGCGGCCGTGGAGGCGGAAGGGCATGCTGAGGACGGAGCGGACCTGGAGGCGGCGGATGCTGGCGGCCCCCTCGAGCCGGTCGTCGAGGGTGGCATCGCGGCTGAGGAACGGCGTTCCGGTCTGGAGGACCTGGTCGGCGACGGAGCGGCTGAAAGATTCTTCGCCGGCGGGGGAAGTTCCCGGGAGCTGGCGGGAGGCGCGGACCGTCGCGTCCCCGCCCGTGCCGAGCACGATGAACCCGCGCTCGGCGCCGGAGACCGACAGTGCGGTGTCGAGGACCCGGTCGAGGAGTCTCGGCAGGTTCAGCTCGGAGTTCAGGTCGCGGACGATGTCGTGGACGCGCCGGGCCTCGGCGGCGAGGTTGCGGGTTTCCAAGGGCGGGGTCTCCGGGGGTGCGTACGGGGGCGTCGAAACCGGCGGCGGTGCGGCGAGCTTCGCGGCGAGGCCATCCTGCCCGGCACGGCGCGCGG
>JABWAY010000406.1 GCA_013360825.1 Candidatus Brocadiia bacterium
TGAGCATCCGGACCTCGTGCGGCGCTATCCGCCGGAAGCCGGGTGGGGGCGCGAGCGCCGCGAGACGCTGGCGCATACCACTGCCGTGATCGGGCGTTCGCTCACCGCGGCGGAGCGGGAGTTCGTGGACCGGTTCGAAGACTGGGAGCGCGGCGTCGCGGAGGGCGCCCGGCCGGCCCCGGAGGGAACGGCGGATTCTCGCTGAACCCGCCGTCCCCGCCTCGGGCTAGTGGCTGTGTTCCGATTCCGATTCCGAACCGCACCCGCCGTGGTCGTGGCCGCAGCCGCACCCGCCCTCGGCTTTCTCGCCGGGAGCCAGCAGCTCGCGGGCCGTGGAGACCACGCCCTCGGTCGTCGCCTGGCGCAGCTTGAGGCCGACGCCGACCGCCTGGATCAGGTCTTCGTCGGACAGGCCCAGCTTCCGGGCCGCCTGGACGTGGAAGGCGACGGCCTGCTCGTACCCGGTCGCGACGGCGGCGGCCAGCGCCATGAGCTCGGCGACGGTGGCGTTGATGGCGGTCGGGGACTGCGCGGTGCTCTGTTCCATGGCGGATGCTCCTCGGATGGCGGGGAAACGGCGATCCACCCATCATCCCCCGCCGGCGGGAATCCCGCCACAGGGATCGGCGCCGGAAAATTCCGGCGGTGGGAATCCCGCCGTCCCCGATCATGGACTCCCCCCCGCCGTTCGCTTACCGTCCCGCCCATGGAATACCAGGGGTTCACGCTCGACGGCTTCCAGGTCCGCGCCATCCAGGCGATCGATCGCGGGGAGTCCGTCATCGTCTCGGCGCCGACCGGCGCGGGAAAAACCCTGATCGCGGAGTACGCGCTGGAGAAGTGCCTGAACGAAGGCCGCCGGATCATCTACACCGCCCCGATCAAGGCGCTCTCGAACCAGAAGTTCCGCGACTTCACCGGCACCTACGGCGACCGGATCGGCCTCGTCACCGGCGACGTCGTGATCAACCAGCACGCCCAGGCCGTGATCATGACGACCGAGATTTTCCGCAACACCGTCTTCGACGACCCCGAGCGCCTCTCCGACGTCCAGTTCGTGATCTTCGACGAGATTCACTTCATGGACGACCGCGAGCGCGGCACCGTCTGGGAGGAATCGATCATCTTCGCGCCGGAACACATCCAGTTCGTGGGGCTCTCGGCGACCGTCTCCAACATGCAGGATTTCGCTGCGTGGATCCGGCAGATCCGGAAGTCGAAACTGGAGGTCGTGGTGGAGCCGGGGCGGCCGGTGCCGCTGAAGCACCTGCTCATGATCCACGGGTTCGGGCTGGGGAACCTGAAAGATCTTCAGCGGCTCGACGCGGAGTCGGTCCTGCCGACGGGAGGGCACTCGCAGGAGTGGCACCGGGCGACGGAGCCCGAGAGGGGGCACCGGCGCGGGCAGCATCGAGGGGGCGACCGGGGCGGGGACCGCGGCGGCGACCGCGACGCGCGCCGGCCGGGAGCGACCAGCTGGCGGCGGACACTTCTCGATCACCTGCAGGAGGAAAAACGCCTCCCCGCGATGTGGTTCATCTTCAACCGCAGGGAGTGCGAGTCGCGGGCGCAGGAGAACACGCACCGGGAGCTCCTCAACCCCTCGGAGCGCGAGATCGCCGCCCGCCTCTACGACGGATGGGCGACGAAATACGGCGTCGAGCGCGACAAGGCGGTCGGCGAGATGAGGCGCCTCGTCCTCCGCGGGATCGCGTTCCACCACGCCGGCCTCCTCCCGACCCTCAAGGACATCGTCGAGCGCATTTTCACCGCCGGCCTGATCCGCCTCATGTTCACGACCGAGACGTTCGCCCTCGGCATCAACATGCCCGCCCGCTCCGTCGTCTTCGACGCGCTCCAGAAATTCGACGGGATCCGCCGCAGCTTCCTCCTCTCCCGCGAATACATGCAGATGGCCGGCCGTGCAGGCCGCCGCGGCATGGACGAGGTCGGCTACGTCTACTCCAGCGTCGAGTGGCCCTCCGTCCGTTCCGCCGCCGTCGAGCGCGTCATCCACGGCGATATCGAGCCGATCCGCTCACAGTTCAACCTCTCCTACGCCACCCTCCTCAATCTCTGGCAGCGCCTCGGAAAGGCCGTCTATAAGGCCTGCGAGGACTCCTTCGCGAACTGGGGCGTCCCGCCCCCCCCGCCCCCCTCCGTCCGGAGCCAGAGACGCCGCCGCCGCCGCGGTCCCCCCGTCGAAGAACCCGCCGCCATCCCCTGGGCCGGGACCTTCCGCGGCATGGTCGACCAGGTCAAAAAGCGCCTCGCCCTCCTCGAACAGCTCGGCTACACGAAGGACCGCGAACTCACCCCCAAGGGACTGTTCGCGAAACAGATCTACGGGTACGAAATCCAGGTCACCGAATTCGTCACCGCCGGCATCCTCTCCCGCCTCACCGAAGACCAGCTCAACATCCTGTTCGTCGCCATCGTCTTCGAGTCCCGCAAGGGCGACTGGTTCCGCCCGATCGCCAAGGACGCCGTCCGCCCCTGGAAATTCAAGTCGCTCAGCATCATCGAGAACGTGCGCAAACTCGAAGCGGAATCCGGGATCGCGATGAAGACCAAGGAGATGGACTGGCGGCTCTCCAGCCTCGTCTCCGCCTGGAGCCACGGCTGCCGCTTCGAGGAACTCGAAGGCCACTCCTCGCTCTCCGACGGCGACCTCGTCCGGTCGCTCCGCTCCGCGATCCAGCTCGAACGGCAGACGATGCGCGCGCTCACCGAATACCCGCACGTCAACGAAGACCCCTACCTCGTCGAGCGCCTCCGGACCGCCTCCGCGCGCCTGAACCGCGACGTCGTCGATGCGGAGAAGCAGCTGCGGCAGGGGTGAGGGGGGAGCCCCGGTACTCCGCCTCCGGACGCGGACGACAGCGCTTCGGCCCCGTTTCGCGGTTCCAGGACCTCGTGCGGACGCGAGCGGAGGATCGAGACACTCTCGAGAGCGGGATCATGAGGGGGCACCCGCGGATTGCGCGACGGCCCCGCCGCGCCGGGTGGCATGATCGCGCAGGTGCCGAACGCAGCGACGATCCGTCCAGTGCTGATCCTGCTCCCGGGTCTCGACGGCAGCGGCCGGCTGTTCGCGCCGCTCCTGGCCGCCCTCGGGACGGGCATCGAAGCGCGCGCGATCGCCTATCCGCCGGACCGGGCGCTCGACT
>JABWAY010000054.1 GCA_013360825.1 Candidatus Brocadiia bacterium
GGGCGGCGCCGGGAAGCGCCGATTCGAGGCGGTCGATCATGCCCGGGCCGAGGAGCCGGAGGCGGCGCTCGGCGGCGAGTGCGGCCGCGGGTTCGCCGGCGAGGTCCTTCACGAGCGCGTCGAGTTCGTCGCCCTGCCGATCGAGCCACTCCACCATCTCGCGGGCGCCCTCCGTGCGATCGTCGAGGAGGGGGTCTCCCGACCGGATGAGCGTGAGGTATTCGCCCCACAGCAGATCCGTATCGCCTGTGAGCACGACCGGATCCGTCCCGCGCGGGACGACCAGGTCCTCGATGTACTGCCCCCAGAACCCGCATCCGAAGGCGCCCTCGATCCGGTGAATGCGGACCCGGACGGCCTCGTCCGCCGCGACGACGTTTGCGTCCTTCCAGGCGGGCCCCCCCGGCAGCGCGCAGAGCGCGCGCGCGAAGGCCAGGAGCGCGGCCGGGTCCGTCCGCGGCGCGTCCGAGGCGCGCGTCACCCGCTCGATTCCCTCCTGCGCCCAGCTCCAGAACCCGGCGTCACCCAGCCGCGTCACATAGACCACGGGCGTTCCCTCCGCCACCCGCGCCCCGGATTTCGGGCGGACATCGAAGAATCGCAGGTCGGGTTCGAACAGCTCCGCCCCCGCAGGCAGGGAGGCAGGACTCAGGACCGAGGTCGCAGGCACCAGCCGCTCCCCAAGCGCCGACTCCACGAGCGATCGGGCGTTTGAGGGCCAGCCTTCCTCGGCGGAAACGGCGGCAGCGAGCAGGGCGAAGACGGCGGGAAGGACGCGCATGGGTACCTCTCGAAGGTCAGGAATGGGAATCGTCACGGCGTTCACGGCGCCTGGATCGCAAAGACCGTGCCGGGCATCACGACTCGAGGGACGATTCCGCCCGTGAACCGCACGACGTCGATGTCGCGGCTCGGCCCGACATGCGGGCGCGGAACTCGAAGCCGTCGTGGCACGCCTCCCCCGGTGAATCCGCTCGTCGAGCGTGTCGCGAGGCGGAGGATGGAGACGTTCCTGAGGATCCGAGATCCCCCCTTTCCGACCCTCCGTCGCCGTGCGCGTTATTCGCCGGCTTCGCCGAACACGCCCGGATGCTTCTCCCGGATCCCCTTGACCGCCGCCGCCCGCGTCTCTTCGCACCGCCTCCATCCCGCCTCATCCAGCGCCGCCCGCCGTCCGGCCTCCTCGCGGTACGCCTGCACATCGGCGTCGGCGACGCCGTTCGCCGGCGCCCCGGCCCAGCCGCTCAGTTTCCCGGCCACGGCGCGGGCGGCGTCACGCGAAAACCACGAGTCGCGCCAGATGCGGAACGCCAGCTTGAACGCGTCAGCCGCAGCACCCGCCTTCTCCGCCTTCTCAAGCACAGCTTGGAGCGGCTGCGCCGCCTTCTCGTGCTTCGCCTGCTCCGCCGCCAGCCCCTTCTCGAACGCCTTCCACTCTTCGACCCCTTCGCACCAGCGCTGGGCCGTCAGGAAGTGGAGTGTCCAGTCGCCGTAGGCAAAGGGAGCTTTCACGGGCGTCGCCGGAGTGAGGGCGTCGACCTGCGCCGCGACAAAGGCCGCCGCCGCCTCCGTGATCGCGCGGGCTTCGGCCTCAATCTTCTCCCGTTCCTCCTTCTTGAGCTTCGCCGCGCCCGCCTTCGCCCGCTTCGCGAGATCCAGCGCCCGACCGATCGCCGGCTCGTCGCCGGTGATCTGCGCCGCGGCACTGCGGAGCTGGCTCGCGGGCCCGGTCGCCGTGAGCGAGTCGCACCACGCGAGAAGCGGCTCCGTCTTGTCCGGCCGCGGCCAGTGTCCGGTCTGCTCGTTCGCGTCCTCGAGAATTTCGAGGCGGACGTTCCTGTAGCCCTGCTTCACCAGGTGGTCGCGCGCACCCTCAGAGTTTTCGAGCGGCACAACAGCGTCCGCCCGCGCGTGCAGGAGAGCGATCGGCTTTTCCTTCGTTTCTTTCGGTAGTTTGGATCCGATCCAGAGCCCCCCTGCGTGCGGGCAGATCGCGTCGACGAGCGCCGGAAACTCGCCCATGAAGTAGAAACAGAAAAAGGCGCCCTGGCTGTGGCCGTAGAGGTACACGCGCTCAACGCGGAACGCCTTCTGAAGCGACCGGATCAGCGCCGCGATCTTCTCGGCGTCCGCGCGCTCGCCCATGAAATTGAACCCGCCGCTCCCGTTCGGGGTCGTCCCGTCGGGCGAGACGATGATGTCGTCGCGGCGGAATTTCCCGACCTCGAAGTTCGCGAGGCTCCATCGACGGTCAAGATTCGAACCGTGCAGCATCACGAGCAGCGTCGCCCCGCGCTCGCGTGAGTAGCTCTTCGGCACCGTGTACTCGTACTCGACTCCCTCCGCGGTCTTCCAGGCGAGACGCTCGGCGCGCGGCACGCCCTCGGCGGGTGCGGCGCGGCGGGGTTCGTCGCCGGCGCGGGCCTGAAGGGCGGCGATTGAGATGAGAAGGGCGGTCGCCCAGAGGCAGCGATTCATCGGGAACGATCTGGCTCTTTGAAGCCTGCCTGGGCGCCGGCGCCAGAGCGGTTCTCACGCTGGCGCTGCCCGGATCGCCCTCCGGGGGAGGATCCAGTGAGGCCGAGATCGGCTGTGTGGCGGGAGGGGGTCACGAAGGACCACTGTAGACATCGGGACGGGCTCGACTCAAGCGCGAGCGGCGCAGCTCCCGGGCCGCGCGGGAAAACACGGGAAGCGCAGGGCGGCTCGGCGCGAACTCGCACGACCGACATCTCCGAGCCGCACCGCGGGCACACCGGCGGATTCACCTCGTACGCCTTCGCGATCAGTCGCGCCCAGGCGCGCCGCGCCTCAAGCGGGCCCCTGTCCGAGTCGCCTCCCACCCCTCGCCGTCGAACCGTTCCCGGTTCGAGTGCACCCCGGCCAGCGCGTCGGCGTCGCCGTCGTTGCCGACGTCCGCACAATACAGGCACGCCGGCTCGTACCTTCCCCTGGTCGCCTTCGCGGTGTCCACCGTCCCCTCCGGCGTCGTCGGCGTGAACGTCACCTCCGGGAATTCGATCCCGGAGTCCTTCAGTTCCCTGAAGGAAGCGCCCTCCTCGCTGAGGAAGACCCTCTGGTGCCCGGGCACGAGATCCCAGTAACCGTGCCGTTCAGGTCGGCGAGGATCCCGTCTTTCGCGGCGGCGCCTTCGAGGCCGGCCGCTTTGGCGACGTTCCGGAACCAGGGTTCTTCGGCGGGGCACAGGGTCGCTGACGGGAGCAGGAAGACGACGGACAGAATCACTTTACGCGTGAGAAGGACCCTTCGGAGTGAGTTGCGGAGGGGGGAGGAAGGGGTTAACGACCCGGACGCCCGCGAGTGAGCTCCCCGCGGAGAGATCTTCCGTGAAGAGAGTCGGGCAGGCGGCGGAAGCCGCCGCGACGACGATCATGGCGTCGTAGAGAGAGATCATGCTGGTTCGAGAGAGGTCCACCGCCTTGAGGAGCATCCCCGAGTTCGGTTCGACCACGCGGTGGTGGAGAAACTCCGCGACGATGACGGCCGCCTTCTCTTTCCGGAGCCGCAGGTCGAGCTTTCGCGTACAGACCGAGTAGAATTCCTGCAGCACCTGGAGGCTGATCGTGAACGTGCCGTCGGCCACCGTCTCTTCGACGAGGCGGCGGGCGGTCGCGTGCTTGGCGGGATCGGTGCGGTCGAATGCGTAGATCAGGATATTGGTGTCCAGAAAGACTCTATCGCTCATGGGCCTCTTCCCGGGTCCATTTTGCGCGTCCCACGCCGAGCGGCTTTTCGTCCATCAGTGTGCGCAGTCGCTTCAGAGACGCCCTGCGCTCACGGTCGCCTCCGGTGAGACTTCTCAGAAACTCCCGGATAAGTTCGGTGAGCGTCTTGTTCCGCCGCGCAGCGGCGACGCGGGCGTTTGTGAGGAGATCTTCCTCCAGGGCGAGGGTCAGATTGCGTTTCACGGGGGGTTTCCTCTTTATGTGTACCACATAACCACATTGTTGCGGCGAAGCACGGTCGTGTCAACTTCTCCGGCCTTCCGCAGGTCGCCTGGGGCGGACTGCGGTTCCCCCCGTTTCTTGGACAGGTGGCTAAGCTACGATTCAGGTCGCCGTCCGAAAGGGGTGAGGTGTCATGGGGCAGAAGAGGAAGAGGCACACGGATGAATTCAAGGCGAGGGTGGCGGTCGAAGCCCTGCGCGGGATCAAGACGCTGGGGGAGCTGAGTTCGGTGCATCACGTGCATCCCACGGTCACTTCCCAGTGGAGACGGAAGCTGCTCGACGGGGCCTCGAGCCTGTTCGCGCGCGCGGGGGTGGGTGGCGGGGGGCGGACCGAGGAGGAGATGACCCGGCCGCTCTTTGAGGAGATCGGGCGGCTCAAGGTGGAGTTGGACTGGCTAAGAGAAAAGCTCTGACCGTCCCCCGTCAGCAGCGACGCGCGTGGGTCGCCGCGGGGAATCCCGGGCTCTCCGTGTCGCGGCAGTGTCGGCTTGCCGGATTGCCGCGGTCGACCTGGTATCACGTCCCGGTCGAGAAGGAGAGCCCGGAGAACCTGCGCCTGATGCGCCGGATCGACGGGGTTTTCCTCGCGCGGCCGTACTACGGTTCGCCGCGGATGACCGTCTGCCTGCCGAGCCCAACCAGGTCTGGAGCACCGACATCACCTGGATCCCCATGCCGGGAGGGTGGCTCTACCTCGTGGCGGTGATGGACTGGTTCAGCAGGTACGTCCTGTCCTGGGAGCTTTCCGACTCCATGGAGAGCGTGTTCTGCGTGATGGCGCTGGAGAGGGCGCTGACCGTGGCCGTCCCCGGGATCTTCAACACTGACCAGGGGTCGCAGTTCACCAGCGAGGACTTCACGAGCGTGCTGCTGCGCTCCGGCGTGAAGATCAGCATGGATGGCCGGGGCCGGGCGCTCGACAACGTCTTCGTCGAGAGGCTCTGGTGGTCCGTGAAGTACGAGGACATCGACCTCAACGACGACGCCGACTGCGCTGAGACCAGAGTGGGCCTCTCCCGCTGCTTCCAATTCTTCAACAACCAGCGGCCGCATCAGTCGCTCGGCGATCAAACGCCGGCAGATGTGTACTTCGGTCGCTGCGCCGGGCGGAAGTCCCTCGAGCTTCAACTCTCATGAAAGGCCTGTTTCACCCGAAGCCGGGGAGGTCCAGGACGTCGAGGCGGGTCGAGATCGCGCGTCCTGGCTCAACCTCGCGCATCCGTACCACATCAACTGAGCCGCTTGTCGTGCCGGGCTACGAGCCGCGCTTCGCGCGGGGGTTGCCCTGCTTCCGGTGCGTGGCCGGGGGGGGCCGAGAGGGAGCCGAGCTTTGCAGAACAGCAGCTCCCTCTCGGCCCCCCCGACATGCTCCTTGAGCAGACGTCAGGAGCACCCCACCCTGATCGGGTGGGGTGACAATTCCATTTCGCGGCAGCCGGGCTATAGCTTAATTTGGGCTCTGAGCTGTCCAACGGATGGGGGGAAGCTCACTCCCCCCGCCGGGAATCATGCTGAGACCGGATACAAGTCGGTGCTCATGCGGGTACCCGACCCGCCCCCTTTCGAAGGAGACCATCACCCCATGCGCCTCACCCCGCTGCTCCTGGTCCCCGCGCTCCTGATCGCCTCTGCGATGCCGCTTTCCGCGCAGGAAGACGTCCGCGTCAAGAATGCGGATGGGCCAGCCTGCGGAAACGGCGTCGCCCCCGCGTACTTCCTTCCCGGGAGCTTCACGAAAGCCCTGGAGAAGGCGAAGACGGACGGGCGCTGCCTGATTGTGAAAGGCGTGGCGTTCGGGATCGACAAGGAAGGCGCGGCGTGCGGGACGAAGGGTCACTGGTGACCCGCCGGCGATGTCCTGCGGGGGGGGCCCCTCGCCGAGCGCCGCGTGATCGACCTGGTCAACCGCCGGTTTGTGCCGTTCTACTTCAACGTCGGGAAAGGTCAGACCGGGTACGACGCGGATGCCGCCGCGTTCATCGCGACAGTCGACAACCGATTCGCGGGCCCCTCGGTCCCTACCCCGCCCGTGTGGATCCTCTCCCCAGACGGCAACCTCCTTGCGACGATCGACAACTATGCGCCGAAGGACGAGTTCTTCGCGAAGGTCAGGGAGGTGCTCGACAAACACCCTGAGTTCAACACGCCCTCCGCCGGAGAAGCGAAGCAGCTCAAGGCCGGGGGTGTCGCGGCCGGCCTGATCCACGAGGAGCTTGGGGAGTACGAGAAGGCGCTCGCTCTCTACGAGGCGGCGAAGGCGGACCCGGCAGCGCTGCTCGGTCGCGCCAGGATTGCGCGCCACGAGAGAAAGTGGGACCTCGCGAAAACTGCGGTCGCAGCGTTGGAACGGACCGGCGACGACGCGTACGCGGACGATGTCGCGATGGAGTCCGCCTACCACCTCCTCGACGCAAGATCCTGGGAACCCGCCCGCACCCTGCTCCACCTCGCGATCCGCAAGTTCGGCGATTCCGAACGCATGGGGGAGATGCACTTCTCCGCCGGCGTCGCGTCCTTCTTCCTCGAACAGAAGGACTGGGCCAGGTTCCACTGGTGCTGGGTCATGAAGAACATTCCGGACGACTGCAACTACATGCGCTGCTACATGGCGGCCACCGCAGAGGCGATGCCGTACGCGAACCCCGAGCTGGGCGGGTACAAGGGAGGCAAGGGGATGATTTCGCACGCCCTCGCCGACAAGGCCCGCGACGCGGCGATGAAGGACTACGAGAAGCTGCTCCCGGAGTGGAAGGCCGGCGCGGGGCGGTGAGGGTGCGCGGCGCCGGCCCGCCGGGTCAGGCGGCTGGAGTACGGCTAAGCCCGCCTCTCCCACGTCAGGAACAACGGCCCGCTCCTGAACCTCAGGATCGTCGCCGTCAGCTCAAGGATGGGGCACTCCTCCTGCTCCTCGGGCGTGTCGCCACCCATGAGAAGCGTCTTTCCGTCCGCGCTGACCGACCATCTCCCCGTGTTCTCGCTGTCCCGGGCTTTCTTGAAGTAGGTCATCGCTCCTCCCTCGGCGAGCGTGAGCCGGTCCTGCTGGTCCGGCGAGACCGGGGCGCCTCTCGGCTTGCCCTGGTCGCCTTCACGAGTCAACAGCCACACACCGGTGATCATGGGTCCCCCTCTTCTGCGTTCGGGTTTCGTGCGCCGGACCCGACCCGGGGTGGCACGTGGCGACTGAAGGCCGGAGTCCCGCTGTGGCGGATCGGCCGGAGACCCGCAGGGGACGCCGGCATACCAGCCCGGACGAACCATCGGCCGACGGACATCGGGATCGATGGGATTCTGTCGCGAGGTGAACTCCGGGCACCGCGAGTTCGTTTCGGCGCGGCTCGGGCAAGACCGTGGTCGTTCGATCCGCGGGTGTGATCTAATCCCCCGAGGTTTCCCACCGGCCACTCATCACGCGTCTGAAGTGGCGTCGCACGGGGTCGGAAACTGTGATTCTCCCCGGTCGAGCCGGACCGGGGAGTTCTGCAGGCGGATTTCCGTCGGAGTCTCGGCCTGTGAATGCGGAATCCATCTACGTATTCCGGCATGCCCTTCTCCGCGACGCCGCGTATCAGCTCCAGCTCCCCGGGGATCGCTCGCGCCTGCACGCGCTGGCCCTGGCGGCCATCGAGGAGGTCTGCGGGGGGCGGCCGCCGGAACCGCCGCCACTCTCCTCGCCGGAACCTGCCGCCTGGGTTCCTCACCCCACGGACGCGTTTGCGGAGGCGCTCGCGCAACACGCCCGGCTGGCTCAATCCTGCGGGGCGGGAGACCCGCCTTCCACCCGCAACGCGAGCCTTCAAAACGCACGAGGAATCTATCTGCGCCGTGCCGCGCGAATTGCGAACCGGGAACACCGGCACAACGCGCGGCTGAATGCCCTGCAGGAAGCCGCATCCTTCCTGCGCGGAGCCGAAAAGGCGCAGGCGCTGGCCTACGCCGCGGAATCGGCCCGGCTGGCGGGATGCATGGACACCGCGGAATCCCTGCTCCTGGAGGCCCTGGCTGTCTCGCGGGAATCGGGCAGCCCGCGCGTCGAGGGGCTCGCCCTCACGCGTCTGGCCCTCGTTCTCGAGGAGACCGGACGGACCGAACCCGCCGAGCGACGCTACGAGGAAGCCCTCCTCATCCACCGCAAATCGGGCGATCGGCGATCGGAGGCGGTGACCCTCGGGAACCGCGCCGAACTCTACAGGAACACGGGCCGCATGGACCAGGCGGAGCGCGGGTTCGAGGAGGCGCTTGCAATCCACCGGAAACTCCGCAATCGCGGGTCCGAGGGCGTCGTCATCGGCAGTCTCGCCGTCCTGCATGCCAGGACCGGAAGGTTCGCCCTGGCGGAACGCGGATACAGACGGGCCCTGGAGATCCACCGCGAAGTCGGCAACCGGCGTTCCGAGGGGCGGATGCTCGGAAATCTCTCGACTCTCCTCAAGACCGGCGGTCGGCTCGAACAGGCCGAGCAGACCCTCCTGCAGTCGCTCGTCCTCCTGCGCGAGGTCGGGGATCGCCGGGCCGAAGGAATCGCGCTGGGGAATCTCGCGAATATCCGGATGGACACTCACAGGATCCCGGAAGCGGCGCTCGGCTACGAGCAGGCGATGGCGATCCACCGCGAACTCGGCGACTGGGCGAATCTGGGCATCGTGATGGGAAACCTCTCGCTTCTCCACCGGAACGCCGGTGCGGTCGTGCTGGCGGAGAGCCTGCTCCGTCAGGCGATCGACCTGGACCGGGCATCCCGAAGCCGACCGGCCGAGGGGGTGCACCTCTGCGATCTCGCCTCCCTGCTGCTCGGGAGTGGGCGCCACGAGGAGGCCCGCCTTTCCTGGCGCGAAGGCGCCGCGATCCTGCGCCGGGTCCGCGATGTGAGGGGGATCGAGCGGGCGGCCGCACAGATGCGGGACGCCTGCGCGCGGGCCGGCGTGAAACCGTTCGATCAGGATTAGTCGGGATCGCCTGCGCCGGAATCCGTACACGGCCGGCCTCGACATGGGGCGTCCCGGGCAGGGAACGAGCGCCCTCGTGCGACGGAGCCGCTCATGTCCGGCCCGGAGTTCCAGGGTCTCCCTCCCCGTCAAACGGCTCCACCCCGGCCCGCCCGCACGCTTCCCGCATCTTCGTCACCTGGTCGATCCACAAGGCTCCGTCATCCAGGCGGCGCAGGATCGCCGCTGCTTCGCGCCAGCACGCTCTCGCCTCCCCTGTCCGCCCCTGCGCGAGCAGGAGCCGGCAGTAACCGCACCGGGCCGACGCCTCCGCCCGGCGGTCGCCCACCTCGCCGAGAATCGAAATCGCCTCCCGGTACAGCGTCCCCGCCTGCTCCGGCCGCCCCGTTTCGTCGCAGAGAACGGCGAGGGAACCGAGCGAGCGGCCCTCGAACCGGCGGTTGCCGCAGCTCCGGTGGATGACGAGCGCCTGGCGCTGAAACCGCTCCGCCTCGTCGTATCCGGCCGACGCGCGGCAGATTCTCGACAGGACACCAAGCGTGACTCCCTCGGAACGGCGGTCCCCCGCGTCCCGGTGAATCGCCAGAGCCTGCTCGGCGGCCGCCCGGGCCTGCTCCGCCCGCCCGGTGGCCAGGTAGAGACTCGCCAGACCGGCCAGCATGGCGCCCTCCAGCGGCCGACTCCGGAATTCGCGGTGGGTCGCGAGCGCCTGCAGGCCGACCTGCTCCGCTTCCTCCAGGCGCCCGGACGCCTGGTAGAGGCCCGAGAGGTGACCCACGACGATCGCCTCCAGGCGCCGGTCCCCCAGCTCACGGAAAATCTCCCGCGCCTCGCCGGCCACCCGCTCCGATTCGACGCGCCGGCCGGTGTTGTCGAGGACGACGCTGAGGGTCGCCAGGACACGGGCTTCCCGGTGGCGCTCGCCGGCCTCCCGAAAGATGCGGAGAACGTCGGCGAAGAGCGCTTCCGCGATGTCGTTCCGGCCGCTGATCTGCGCGGCCTGCGCGGCCCGTCCGAGGGCCTCACCCCGCTCCACGCCGGCGACGAAGCCCGCATAGCGCATCCAGGCTTCCTGCTCGGCGGCGAAGCGGAACTGGCGGCCGGCATGCTCGGCGGCACGGCGCGAGTAGAGCTTCGCGGCGAGCCTGTGATCGGGCTGTGCGCCGTCCGCCCCCCCGGCCTTCAAGGCGTGGTCGGCGAGCTCCTCCGCGATCGCGTCCGTCGGATGGGGCCGGAATGTCCCGCCCGAGCCGACGCCCAGCGGATCCCGGTGCGGAGGTCTTCCCCCGAACAGGGACTCGAGCACGGCCAGGGCCAGCGCGTGCAGGCGCGAGCGGTCGGCGGGAAGCTGGAGCTCCCAGGCGGCCTGGCGGAGAAGGGCGTGGCGGAAGAGGTAAGCCTGTTCTGCCGCGGGAAGTTCGGGCCTCACGCGCGCGAGTCTAGCGGGAGGACTTGCACTGATCGAGGGCGACCCGCGCGGACGTCGCGACAGCGGATTATGGCGCAGTCCGGGCGCCGCGAACCGGCTCCGGCGGGCGACATTTGTGCCCACAGGCGCTGCACCCTCGGCTACAGTTTCAGGGATGCGACGCTCATCCCCCACCTCGCACTCCCCCACCCGGGGCGCACGGCGGTCCGCATGAACGCGACATCGGGGCATCACGTCCTGCCCGTCTCCCGCCTCGGCGACCTCTTCAGCGCCCTCCGATCCGCCGGCTGGAACCTGGCCGGCCCCCGCATCCGGGACGGCGCGATCGTCTATGACGAGCTGGAAACCGCGGCCGATCTCCCGGCGGGCTGGACGGACGAACAGGCGCCGGGAAAGTACGGGCTGAAGAAGCGCGGCGACGGCGCTCTGTTCGGCTACGTCGTCGGCCCGCACTCCTGGAAGAAGTACCTGTTCCCGCCGACGGTCCGGATGTGGTCGGCCACGAAGACCGCGGACGGCATGGAGGTCGAGGTTCCCCAGCCCGCGGCTCCCCCGACCGCATTCATCGGCGTGCGGGCCTGCGAGCTGGCCGCGATCGCCGTGCAGGACAAGGTCTTCCTTGGAAGCGGGTTCGTGGATCCGGTCTACAAGGCGCGCCGGGACAACATCTTCCTCGTCGCCGTGAACTGCGGCCAGGCGGGGGGAACCTGTTTCTGCTCCTCGATGAACACCGGCCCGAAAGCGCGGGGCGGGTTCGACATCGCCCTCACGGAGATTCTCGAAGACGGCCACCGCTTTCTCCTCGAATCCGGGAGCGAGCGCGGCGAGCGCCTGGTCGCACTTCTCGCCGCCCCCGCAGCCTCGGACGCGGACCGGTCCGCCGCGGACGCCGCGGTCGCCCGCGCCGTCTCGATGATGGGGCGCACGATGGAGACCTCGGGGGTGAAGGAACTGCTCCAGCGCAACTACGAGCACCCGCGCTGGGACCATGTCGCGGCGCGCTGCCTCGCCTGCACCAACTGCACGATGGTCTGCCCCACCTGCTTCTGCTCGACCGTCGAGGACGTCCCGAACCTCTCCCTCGACAGGTCGGACCATGTCCGGACCTGGGACTCCTGCTTCACCTCGGACTTCAGCTACATCCACGGCGGGAGCGTCCGGCCATCGGTCAAGTCGCGCTACCGGCAGTGGATGGTCCACAAACTCTCGACCTGGCACGACCAGTTCGCAAGTTCCGGCTGCGTCGGCTGCGGGCGGTGCATCACCTGGTGCCCGACGGGAATCGACATCACGGAAGAGGTGCGCGAGATCCGCGCGAGCGACGGGGCGAACACATGAAGAGCATCGACGACCTGCTGACGGAGCAACCGCTGTTTTCGGACCTGGACCCGGAGCACCGCCGGCTCGTGGCCGGTTGCGGGCGGCTGCGCCGGTTCGAGGCGGGGGCCTGGATCCTGAAGGAAGGGGCGGCCGCGGACATGTTCTACTCGATCCGCAAGGGTCAGGTTGCGCTCGGGATCCACGTCCCGGAGCGCGGCGATGTCGTGATCGAGACCGTCGGCGAGGGAGGCGTGCTCGGCTGGTCCTGGCTGTTTCCCCCCTACAAAGTCCAGTTCGACGCGCGGGCGGTCACCGCCGCCGCGACGATCGAGTTCGACGGCGCCTGCCTCCGCCGGAAATGCGACGCCGACCCGGTGCTCGGGTATGCGCTCATGAAACGATTCGCCTCGGTGATGGCGGCGCGCCTGCAGGCGACGCGGGTCCAGTTTCTGGACGTCTATGGAAACGCGCGCTGACGCCGGGGTCCTGGCGCCGGAATTCCTCCGCGTCACGGGGCGCCGGAAGGAGCTCGCGGACACGTGGACGCTGGAGCTCGAGCCGCGCGCGGAGTTTCCCTTCCGCCCCGGGCAGTTCAACATGGTCTATGTATTCGGGTTCGGCGAGGTGGCGATCTCGATCAGCGGGGATCCCGCGGCACCCGGGAAACTGGTCCATACGGTGCGCGCGGTCGGGAAGCTGACCACGGCGCTCTGCGCGTCGAAGGCCGGGGCCCAGCTCGGGATCCGCGGCCCTTTCGGCACCTCGTGGCCCGTGGACGAGGCGGCGGGGGGAGACGTGGTCCTGGTCGCCGGCGGCCTCGGCCTGGCGCCGCTCCGCCCGGCCGTCTACCGCATCCTGGCGGAGCGGGAGAAGTTCGGGCGCGTGACGCTGCTCTACGGCGCCCGCTCCCCCGAAACAGTGCTCTACCGTGCGGAGCTCCGCCGCTGGGCCCGCGCCGGCATCGACGTGCGGGTCACGGTCGATGCCGCCGACGCGCGATGGCGCGGGAATGTCGGCGTCGTCACCCGGCTGATCGACCAGGCCGCGGTCACCGCGGGGGCGACCGCCGCGTTCGTCTGCGGCCCCGAGATCATGATGCGCTTCGCCGTCTCCTCGTTGACGCAGCGCGGCATCCCGACCGACCGCATCTCCGTCTCGATGGAGCGAAACATGAAATGCGCGGTCGGGTTCTGCGGGCACTGCCAGTACGGCCCGGAGTTCATCTGCCGGGACGGCCCCGTCTTCCCCTTCCGCCGGATCGAGCACCTCTTCAGGATCCGCGAACTGTGAAAAAGCCCCCCGTGCGGAAGAAACCCCGCCTCGCCGTCTTCAAGTTCGCCTCGTGCGACGGCTGCCAGCTCAGCCTGCTGAGCTGCGAGGACGAACTGCTGGCCGTCGCGGGGGCCGTGGAGATCGCGAACTTCCTCGAAGCCTCGCGGGCGGTCGT
Organism: Candidatus Brocadiia bacterium; assembly: GCA_013360825.1. Classification (GTDB taxonomy): domain Bacteria; phylum Planctomycetota; class MHYJ01; order WSZJ01; family WSZJ01; genus WSZJ01. The sequence goes on from JABWAY010000054.1 coordinate 13,110, forward strand.
GAAAGGCCCGTACGACGTCACGCTCGTGGAGGGGTCGATCACGACCCCGCACGACGCCGAGCGGATCCTCGAGGTGCGGGCCCAGTCGAAGTTCCTCGTCACCATCGGGGCCTGCGCGACGGCCGGCGGGATCCAGGCGCTGCGCAACTTCGGGGACGTGAAGGAATTCACCTCGCTCGTCTATGCCCGGCCGGATTACATCTCGACCCTCGCCACGTCCACTCCGATCGCGTCCCACGTGAAGGTCGACTACGAGCTCCGCGGCTGCCCCGTGAGCAAAGCGAACCTCCTCGAACTCCTCTCGTCCCTCCTCCACGGTCGCCGCCCGAACATCCGGGAGCACTCCGTCTGCCTGGAGTGCAAGAAGCGCGGGACCGTCTGCGTGATGGTGGCGCACGGCACCCCCTGCCTCGGGCCCGTGACCCACGACGGCTGCGGGGCGATCTGCCCGGCGTTCCACCGCGGCTGCTACGGCTGCTTCGGCCCGCAGGAGACAGCGAACACCTCCTCGCTCGCCGCGGCGTGGACCCGGATGGGGAGCACCGGCGAGGATCTCACCCGCGCGTTCCGCACCTACAACGCGTCCGCCGAACCGTTCCGCAGGGAAGGAGACGCCCATGCCCGACCCGGGTAACCGCCGCATCCGCGTGGAGGCCCTCGCCCGCGTCGAGGGGGAAGGGGCAATGCACATCGAAGTCCGCGGCGGAAAGGTCGAGGAGGTCCGCCTCGAGATCTACGAGCCCCCGCGCTTCTTCGAGGCCTTTCTCCGCGGCAGGGCGTTCGGCGAGGCCCCCGACATCACCGCGCGGATCTGCGGAATCTGCCCGATCGCCTACCAGATGAGCGCCGTCCACGCGATGGAGGACGCGCTCGGCGTCCGCGTCGGCGGCGCCCTCCGCGATCTGCGGCGGCTCCTCTACTGCGGCGAGTGGATCGGGAGCCATGTCCTCCACATCTACATGCTCCACGCCCCGGATTTCCTCGGCTACGAGGACGCCATCCGGATGGCGAAGGACTTTCCGGGGATCGTCGAGCGCGGACTGATGATGAAGAAGCTCGGCAACGAGATCGTCACGACCATCGGCGGGCGCGAGATCCATCCCGTCAACGTGAAGGTGGGCGGGTTCTACCGGACCCCGGCCCGATCCGAGCTGCGTGCCCTGGCCGAGAAACTGAAACGCGGTCGGGACGCGGCGGTCGAGACCGTGAGATGGGTCGCGGGGTTCGAGTTCCCGGACTTCGAGCCCGACTACGAATTCGTCTCGCTCCGGCACCCGAATGAATATCCGTTCAACGAAGGACGCATCGCCTCCTCCCGCGGGCTCGACGCCGATGTCCACGACTACCGGGACCACTTCGTCGAGGAACACGTCCGCCACTCCAATGCCCTCCACTCGGTCATCCGCGGCCGCGGCGCCTATTTCCTCGGCCCCCAGGCCCGCTACAGCCTGAACTTCGACCGCCTCCCCGCGATCGCCCGCGAAGCGGCGAAGAACGCCGGGCTCGGTCCGGTCTGCCGGAATCCCTTCAGGAGCATCATCGTGCGCTCCGTCGAGGTCCTGTTCGCGTTCGACGAAGCGATCCGGATCATCGAGGGGTACGAGCCGCCGCCCGCGCCGGCGGTGGAGATCGTCCCCCGGGCCGGCGAGGGGTGCGCGATGACCGAGGCCCCGCGCGGGAGCCTCTACCACCGGTACCGGATCGACGCGGACGGGCGGATTCTCGAAGCGTCGATCATTCCGCCCACGTCGCAGAACCAGAAGAGCGTCGAGGCCGACCTCCGCGCCTTCGCGGGGCAGTCGCTGCACCTGGATGACGAGGCGCTGACCTGGAAATGCGAACAGGCGATCCGCAACTACGATCCGTGCATTTCCTGCGCGACGCATTTCCTGAAGCTGACCGTCCACCGGGAATGACCTGCCGCGTGCTGGCGATCGGCGTGGGAAACGAGCTGCGGCGGGACGACGGCGCCGGGCTGGAGACGGTGCGGAGGCTCCGCGGGCAGGCAGGGCTCGAGGTCCGCGAGGTCCGCGGCGATCTCTCGGTTCTGGCGGGCGAGTGGGAGCGGGCCGACCGCGTCTTTCTCGTCGACGCGGTCCGCTCCGGGTCCGCTCCGGGGACGCTTCACAGGTTCGACGCCGGCGCCTCCCCGCTTCCCGCCGTCTTCGCGCGCGGGTCGACGCACGCGATCGGGATCGCCGGCGCGGTCGAGCTCGCGCGCGCGCTCGGGCGGCTTCCGGCGGCGCTGGTGGTCTTCGGGATCGAGGGGCGGGACTTCGGGCACGGCGAGGGGCTGACCCCCGAGGTCGAGCGGGGTGTCGCGGCCGCCGTCCTGCGCATCGCGGAGGAAACCCGGGGTGCATGACCGGTCGATCATGGATTCGCTGATCCGCAAGATCGAGGCGCTCGCCCGGGAGAACGGCGCCCTGAAGGTGACGCTGATCCGCGTGGAACTCGGCACGATGGCGCACATGGACGAGCGTCACTTTCTTGAACACTGGGAAGAGTCTTCCCGCGGGACGATCGCCGACGGCGCCGGCGTGGAGGTTCGGGCGTCCGCGCAGCCGTTCGGGGTCTTTCTCGTCGACGTGGAGCTGGAGCGGTGACGCCGCGCCCCGTCCGTCTGCGGGTCGAGGCGCGGGGAGCGGTCCAGGGGGTCGGATTCCGGCCGTTCGTCCACCGCCTCGCCGCCGAACTCGGACTCAGCGGGTGGGTCCGGAACTCCGCCGCCGGGGCGGAGATGGAGGTCGAGGGGCCCCGCGAGTCCGTGGACCGGTTTCTCGTCCGGCTGCGGACCGACAAGCCGGTCCATGCGGCGTATCACGGCATGGAGCATGCGATTCTCGAACCCGCGGGGCTCGCCGGATTCCGCATCCTCGAGAGCGAACCCGCGGGCCCGGCCGCCGGCGTCGTCCTCCCCGACATCGCGACCTGCGCGGACTGCCTCCGGGAAGTCCTCGACCCCGCGGACCGTCGCCACCGCTATCCGTTCACGAACTGCACGAACTGCGGCCCGCGGTATTCGATCCAGGAAGGGCTCCCCTGGGACCGCCCGCAGACCACGATGCGCGGCTTCGCCCTCTGCCCGCTCTGCCGCGCCGAATACGACGACCCCGCGGACCGCCGGTTCCACGCGCAGCCCATCGCCTGCCCCGCGTGCGGCCCGCGGCTCGAACACCGCGAGGGCGCCC
>JABWAY010000055.1 GCA_013360825.1 Candidatus Brocadiia bacterium
CGCGCATGCTCCTTGCCCAGGTGCCCGACCCCGATCACCCCCAGCCGGATCACGCGTGCGGCTGCGGCTGCGGCGGCGGCGCCATCGTCCCGCGCCGCATCGCCTCGCGGGCTCGCCCCTGCCGCCCCTTCTCCACGTTCCTCAGGAACTGGATCAGCTTCAGCACCTCGGGATACTGCGGCCGCCGCTTCTCCAGAATGTCCATCGCCTGCGCCTTCGTGAACCCGCTCCGGTAGATCAGCTTGTACGCCTCCTTCAGCGCCTCAATCGCCTCCTTCGTCAGACCCTTGCGCTTCAGCCCCACCGTGTTCACGCACTTCACACGCGACGGATGCCCCTCCACCGTCATGTACGGCGGCACGTCGTGCACCACGCGCGTCAGACCGCCCACGAACGAACGCTCGCCGATCGTCGAGAAATGATGCACCGCGGCAAGCCCGCCGAAGTTCGCCTCCTTCTCCACCCGCGTGTGCCCGCCCAGCTGCACACCGTTCGCCATGATGATCCCGTCCTCCAGGACGCAGTCATGCGCGATGTGGCAGTACGCCATGATCATGTTGTTCGAGCCGACGATCGTCGACCGGTCGCCCTTCATCGTCCCGCAGTTGATCGTCACATACTCGCGGAACATGTTGTTGTTCCCGACCCGGACGAAGACCTCCTCGCCCTTGTACGTCAGGTCCTGCGGGCCGGAGCCGAAGACGCAGAACGGGTAGACGTGGTTGTTCTCCCCGAGCTCCGTCGTCCCCGTGAGCACCACGTTGTTGTGGATCTTCGTCCCGGGGCCGATCTTGACGCGCGGGCCGATGATGCAGAAGGGTCCGACTTCGACGTCTTCTGCAAAGCGCGCCTCGGGATGCACCTGCGCCGAGGGATGAATGATTGCGGACGCCATGCACGAACTCCAAAGGTGCGCTCTCCAGGAGCACAGCTCGCCGAATGGTCGGCGCGCCGAGCAGGCCGCCATGCGGCCCGGTCTCTTCCTTGCATTCCGCCGCCACCGGTCACGGGGGCGGGGAAGGGGCATTGGACGGGAAGCGGGCGGAGAAATCAAGGGTTGGATTCCTCCGCCCCGCGGCGGGCGCCGCCGCGCTACTCGTCGTCGCTCTCCACGATCATGAATTTCATCTGCGCCTCGGAGACCATCTGGCCGTCCACGGTGCACTTGGTGTAGACGTGCGCCGTGCGCGCCTTGATCTTGAGCGCCTCGGCCTCGATCCGCAGCTGGTCCCCGGGGACGACCGTCTTCCGGAGCTTGCAGGCATCGATGGAGAGCAGCACAGCGAGCTTGTTCTGGTTCTCGGCTTTCCGCATCAGGAGCGCCCCCGCCAGCTGCGCCATCGCCTCGATCTGGAGCACGCCGGGCATGATCGGCTGCTGCGGGAAATGCCCCTGGAAAAAGGGCTCGTTGTAGGTCACGTTCTTGATCCCGACCGCGCGCCGGTAGGAATCGAGCTCCAGGACCTTGTCGATCAGCAGGAACGGGAACCGGTGGGGGAGGATCTTCAGGATCTCGCGGACGTCGAGCATCGTGCCGGCGGGCTTCTTGGGAAGCGGCGACAGCCCCTGCATCTGGCGGTGGATCTCCTGCACCAGCCGGTGGTTGACCGAGTGCCCCGACCGCACCGCGACGATGTGCGCCCGCAGGTGGCTCCCCGCCAGGTAAAGGTCCCCGACGATGTCGAGGATCTTGTGCCGGACGAGCTCGTCCGGGAATCGGAGCGTGTTCTCCCGCACGTCCCCGTGCGGATTCACCACCAGCGTGTTCTGCGTCGTGCACCCCTTCCCGAACCCCTGCCGCAGCAGCTCGTCCACTTCGCTCGACAGGCACCAGGTCCGCGCCGGCGCGATTTCCTGCGCGAACGACTCCGGGTTCACCGAGAGCGTGTAGTGCTGCGCGTGAAACGGGAGGTTTTCATGGTTCAGGGTGTAGGACACCGTGAGTCCCTCGCTCGACGGCATCGCCACGATCGACTGCTCGCCGTCCCGGACGTGGATCGCCTCCCGGAGCTGATAGACCGGCTTCGGCTTGTCCTGCTCGACGATCCCCGCGCTCGTGAGGGCATCGACGAAGGGGGCGCTCGAGCCGTCCCCGCCTGGGATTTCGGCCCCGTTGACCTCGACCTCCAGGTTGTCGATCGACAGGCCGCCCATCGCGGCCAGGAGGTGCTCCACCGTCTCCACCTCCGCCCCGTCCTTCTGGATCGCGGTGCGCCTGGGCCGGATCGTCGCCGTGTTCGCGTTGACCGGGATCCGCGGGCGGCCCGGCAGGTCGAGGCGGGTGAACGTCACCCCCGCGTCCACGGGAGCCGGCGAAATCCGGAGCCGGGTCCGCTCTCCGCTGAACAGCCCGATCCCCTCGATCTCAGCCGGACGGCTGATCGTGCGCTGCAGTCTCATTCCAGTCTCCTCTCGCCTCGTCGAGGCTTCCATCGCACACGCCGCTCAGCGGCGCTGCCCGGGAGTTTCCCCCCGGTTGAAAACAGGGCTTCGGTCGGACGGGCGTTCTCGCGGGCCGATCGGCTGCAGGTCCGCGCGCCCCTCGCGCTCTTCGACAGGGAAGGGGAGGGCGGGCAGAAGCCCCGTGGGGCTCACTGACCTGCAAACGCTCATCCGATTGTCAGGGGTGCGATCCTACCGGCGTGCGAGGGGCGAAGTCAAGCCGGGTCAGAATCCGAAGTCGAACCCGATATGCACGGTCTGCCCCTCGTCGTCCTCCTGCTCGCGAAGGGGGAACCCGAAATCGACGGTGATCGGGACGACCTGCGGTCCGAGAGGAATCTGGAGCCGGATGCCGAATCCGACGGACCAGCGGAAGCGGCCGAAGTCGTGGGAATTGGCGACGACCGTGCCCCAGTCGGTGAAGAACGCCCCCCGGAGCACGTCGATGTCCCGGCCGAAGACCTCCGGCCGGATGATCGGGAAACTGAGCTCCAGGCTGGCGAGCGTCATGATGTGCCCGCCGATCGGCTCGTCCCGTTCCTTGGGCGAGATCGTCCGCGGCTCGAAACCGCGCAGCGAGTACCCTCCGGCGTAGAACCGCTCGAAGATCGGAACCTCGCTGCTCAGGTAGACCGCCTTGGCGTACCCGGCCCGGATGTCGGACTGGACGATCCATTTCCCGCCGTCCTTGCGCGTCCAGAGCGTGGAATACGCGGCGTGGCGGAACTGCGCCTTCCAGTAGTTGAAGTCGCCGCCGAACGGATACCCGGCCTGCTCCCACGAGAAATTGCTGACAAAGCCCTGGGAGGGAAAGACGCGGCTGTTCCGGCGGTCGATCGCTACCCGCGCCGTCACGCTCGACAGGTAGTTGCTCCCCGCCACCTCGAAGACGTCCAGCGGCGCATCCCTCCGCGGATCCAGGATGTTGATCCGGTACAGCCGGTACCCGAGCCCGATCGACCAGTTCCGCTCCCAGAACCGGAGTCCGCCGTATCCCTGCACCAGATGGTCGTCGAAGAAGAACCACCCGGGGAGGTGGATCATCGCGTAGGAGAGCCCCTGCAGAATCCCGCCGCCGACACCCCGCGACAGCGACGGGTCCAGCCGGCCGGGGATGTTCGCGGCGAAATCGTCCCACCGCCGGCCGAAATCGAGCGTCGTCCCCGATCGGCGCTCCCGGTAGAAACGGAAGTCCTGGTCGTAGTGCGTGAGGGAGTGCGTCATCGAGATCGGCCAGTCGAAGATCCACGGTTCCGTGAAACTCGCCTGGTAACGGCTCCGCTCGAACCCCGGCTGGAGCGTGATCTGGAAAATCTGCCCCGCCCCCGCGAACCCCTCGCCCGTGATCAGCTCCGTCACGCTCTTCGGGATATCGAAGAGGTCGAAATTGTTCTGGGTCACCTCGAGCAGGCCGGAGAACCCTCCGTCATCGCTGTAGGAGCCGCCGATCTTGAAGTTCCCGGTCCGCCCCTCCCGCACGTGGACGACGACGTCCCGTTCGTCGGGCTCTTCGCCGGGGATCACCTCGACGACCACGACGGGATCCCGCGCGGGGGGCCAGGCCCGCTGCAGGAGCTCCAGCGGCGCCGGCTCGAAGAACCGGAGCCCGCCGATCCGGTCCATCCCGAGGTCCAGGTGACGCTTGTTGAACGCCTCGCCAGGCTCCAGCCTCATCTCCCGGCGCAGCACCTTCTCCCGGGTCCGGTTGTTGCCGAGGAAGTCGATCCGCCCCACGTAGACTTTCTCCCCCTCCACGATCCGCCAGCGCAGGCGCACATGCCCCGGCTCGCCCGTGAATTCCGGGATCGGAGTCACCCGCGCGTCGATATAGGCCTGCTCCCCGTAGCGGTCCACCATCCAGCGCTCATCGCGATCCAGGAGCTTGAGCGCAAACGGCGCCCCGGGCAGAACCCTCAGGTCCTTGAGCAGCTCCTCCGTCGGAAAGAGCGTGTTCCCCTCGAACGTCACGCTGTCCACGACGTACCGCATCCCCTCCTCGACCTGGATGTGCACGTCGACGTTCGACTTGTCGCTGTCCCACGTGAGCTCCCGGACGAACACCCGCGCGTCCAGGAACCCCTCCCCGCGCGCATACCGCACAAGCGCGTCCATGTCCCCCGCGAGCTGCGAGGCCTTGTACACCGGCGGCGTCAGGATGCTCCAGAAGGTCCGCTCCTTGGTCGCCATCTCACGCCCCAGCGCCCAGGACGACAACTCGACGTTCCCCGTGAACCAGATGTCGCTCACCCGGACCCGCGGCCCCTCCCGCACCGTCAGCGTCACCACCGTCCCGCTTCCCGTCGCCGTCTGCGCCGCCTCCACCTTCGCGAACGCAAACCCCTCCTCCACATAACGGTCCCGGATCCGGTCCGCGTCGAGCTTGACCTTGTAGGGGGCGAAATACTCGCCGGTCTTGAGAAGAGCCCCCTCGGAGATTTCCTTGTCGTTGAACTGGCGGTTCCCGACGTACACGATCTCCTTCAGCACGTCGTTTTCCAGCACCTCGAGCACGATGACCGCCTCCGGTCCCGTCTCGACGCACCGCTCCGACTTCCGCACCTCCGCAAACCACCCCGTCTGGTAGAGCCGGCGGATGTCGCGCTCCAGCGTCGCCCGGGAATACGGCTTCCCGACCTGCGTCTCCATCTTGAGCCGCACATCCTCCGCCGGGTGGATCCGCAACCCCTCGATGTCCACGCTCCGGACGACCGGTGCGTCCTGCGCCGCCGCTCCGGCAGCACAGGCGAGGGCGACGGCGAGAGTCAGGAGAGGACGGAGTCGCATGAGGGGGCGCGGATGGTAGCCGTTCCTGCGGACGGGTGTCCAGCAGGCGTTCCGGACGCCGCCCTTGACACCCTGCCCCGGCATGCGATAAAGGCGCCCCGTGAAAATCAAGGTGCTGCCCGAGGATTTCGTCGTCGAGGAAATTGCCGAAATCCCCGCCGGCACGGGCCCCGTTTCCGCCTACCTGCTCGAGAAAAAGGGGCTCACCACCCTCGACGCCCTCGCCGCGGTCGCCCGCGCCTTCAACCGCCCCCGCAAGGACGTGCGCCACCTCGGGCTCAAGGACCGGCACGCCGTCACACGGCAGCACTTCTGGATCGAGGGCGGCCCGGAAAAGTCGCTCCGTGAGAAGGAACTCTCCCTCACATTCCTCCGCCGCGCCCCCGCCCCCCCGGTCTCACGCGGCAACCGCTTCCGCATCGTTCTCCGCGACCTCGACCCCGTCGAGGCCCCCAGGCTCGCCGAGGCCGCCGCATCCATCGCCGCCGACGGCATCCCGAATTTCTACGACTCGCAGCGGTTCGGATCCGCGCGCCACGGGGAAGGATTCGTCGGGAAGAAGATCCTCCTGCGCGACTGGGAGGCGGCCCTCGAACTCCACCTCGCCCGCCCGTCCTCCTTCGACCCGGAGGCGAGGCGGAAGCGGATGCTGGCCTTCAAGCGCCACTGGGGGCACTGGGAGCGGTGCCTCGAGGCCGCGCACAGCCGCACCGAGGACCACATCTTCGGCTACCTGATGCGCCGCCGCGGGGACTTCGCCGGGGCGCTCAAGCTGATCGAGCGTCCGATGCTCGCGCTCTTCATGCACTCCTACCAGTCCTGGCTCTGGAACGAGGCCGTTTCGCGGTACTTCAAACACGCTCTCCCGTCCGACCTGCTGTTCAGCGCGCGCTACCTGGGCGGGCGCCTCTGGTTCCCGCGGTTCGTCCCGGCGGACCGCGTCTCCGCCTGGCGCCGCCTCCAGGTTCCCCTCATCGCCTACCGCACGGTCTTCTCCGATCCGGCGATCGGGCAGGCGTACGGGGAAGTGCTGCGCGCGGAGAAGATCACGCAGAAGGAATTCCGTCCCGCGGGGCACAACATGCCCTACATGAAGGGTGAGGACCGGGCGCTTCTCATGGTGCCCGCGGGGATGGAGGTGACGCTCCCCGAGCCGGACGAACTCCACGCAGGACGCCGGAAGGCCGTCGCGGCGTTCTCGCTTCCCAGGGGCGGCTACGCGACGCTGGTGGTGAAGCGCCTGCGGCTGGGGATTTCGGAGGGTGCGGACAGCGTGGTGGCGGAGGGGGCGGCCGAGGAGGGGGACTGAGGAGTCCCAGGATGCCGTGGCGCGGTCGCCCGCTGCGCCGTCGGGCGTCCCGGGCCGTCAGGCCGGCGTGGTGAAGAAGCTGGTGACCCAGGTGGCGATCCGGCAGACCAGGAAGATCCGAGCGAGCGTGCGGTGGGCGGCGCGTCCGCGGCCCGTCGCGGCCAGTCGCCAGCCCGTCGCGGTCATCGCCGCGTAGAGGAGGATCGTCGCCGTGGCGACGGTCACGTGCACCAGGAGGAGCGTGGACGGGCTCGAGGCGGTCTTCCCCACGGCATTGCGCGCCAGCTGCAGGTACACGACGCTCCCCAGGTCCAGGGCGAACGCGGTGAGCATGATGGGGATGTGCGCCCGCGGCCTCTTCCGGAGAGCGACTCCGACGAACACGAGGAGGAGGACCAGGCCGGAATAGGCGATGACGGGGGTCACGCGGGTCTCGGTTCCGTGAGCGCCGGCGGGCGGGACCCCGGCTCCGCGACGCGGGCGCAGTTCCGCCCGCCGTTCTTCGCCGCGTAGAGCGCCTGGTCGGCGGCTTTCACGAGGACCTCCAGCGCGTCGCCGTGCTCCGGGAACGACGCGACGCCGACGGAGACCGTGACCTGGCCGAGCTCGAGGCCGACGATCGGCAGCCGGATCTTCCGGGTGGCCTCCACGATCCGCTCCGCGGCGATCTTCGCCTGCGCCAGGGGCGTCTCAGACAGGAGCACCGCGAACTCCTCGCCGCCATAGCGGACCATGAGGTCGCTGGAGCGGGCGGTGGTCCGGAGCGCCCGGGAAAACTCCCGGAGGACGACATCCCCCGCGTCGTGGCCGTAGTTGTCGTTGAACTGCTTGAAGTGATCGATGTCGATCATGAGGACGCCGAGGGCTTTGCTGTACCGCCGCGCCTGCGACATCATCACGCGGCCGGTTTCGTCGAAATGCCTGCGGTTGTAGAGCCCCGTGAGGGGGTCGCGGATCGCGGCCTGGCTCATCATGTCGACGTACCGCCGCGCCTGGATCGCCGCTCCCGCGAGCCGGATCAGGTCGAGCGAGAGGTCGATCTTCCAGTCCGCGGGCTCGGCGTCCCCGAGTTCCAGGTGAATGGTCCCCTCGACCTTCTCGCCGATCCGGATCGGCGCGCAGAGGAAACTCCCCGGCGTGATCCGCCCGAGGCAGGGTTGGACCCGCTCGGAGCAGGTGCGTGGATCCTGGGCCTCCCCGGTTTCCAGCACAGGACACATCGAGGGATTCCCGAGCACCGGCGGCTCGAACCCTTCCACGGGTTTCAGCCCCGTGGTCCGCTCGGCGCGCAGGACGTCGCTTCCCGAGCGGCGCAGGAAGATGTTCATGCTCGCGGGCTGGAGCGCCGCCTCGAGGTGGTAGTTCAGCCTGCGGAGGATCTCCTCCTCCGTCTTCGACTCGTGCATCTCGGTCTGCAGTTTGTTCTTCACGGTCAGGGCGAAATCGCGGGTCCGGACCGTTTCCTCCCACTCCCGCTGCCGGGACATGTCCCGGTAGACGGCGACCGCGCCGAGGACATTCCGGTCGGGGTCGAGGAGAGGGGCGGCGATGGCCGAGAGGGGAACGAGGCGGCCGTCCCGCTTCAGATAGATGTCGTCGGTCGTCACGCGCCCGCGCGCGGTGATCGCGCGGGCGACGGGAAGGGCCCCGGCGGCGACCGGGGCGCCGCCCGCGTCGGTGAATTCCGGGGATCCGCCCAGGAGCCGATCCCCGGCGGAATTGCAGGTGAGCATGCTGCCGTCCGGGCCCGCGAGAACGACCGATTCGTCGAGCGAGTCCAGCAGCGTCAGGAGGCGGCCGCGCTCGCGGAGCTCCACGGCGGACAGTTCCTCCACCCGCGTGACTTTCTCGGCCAGCGCCGCGGCGTCCGCGACGGCGCGCCGCTGGAAGGCCGCGAAGCCGACCAGGGATGCGAGGGAGAAGACGGCGAGGCCGACGAGGCCGAACCTCGGGCTCGTGGAGGCGTCGCGGTCGCTGACATGGAGGGTCCACGAGAGACCATGAAGCGTCAGCGGGATCAGGAGGGTCGCCCGGGCGTCGGCGCCGCGCGCCGAGGGGCGTCGGCCGCGGGAGTCGGTGAGCACGAACTCCGCATCGTCGCCGACCGCTTCGTCCACCGCGTCCCCGATCAGGCGGTCGAGGCGGAACACGCCGGTCACGACGCCGTCCGTTGCGGGCGCCCAGACTGCGACCAGCGTTTCGCCGCCCGGCCCGGGGTGCGGGTCGTCCACGGCGGGCGCTCCCGACAGCGCCCGCCGGAACCCCTCGGAGGCCGACGAGGGGCGCGAGGCTCCCGGGGGTGCCCCCGGCAGTTCGACCGCCGAGACCACCGCACCGTCGCGGGAGAGGCGCGACACCGCCACCAGCGCAGGATAGACCCGCGTCAGTTCCCCGCCGGGCTCGCCGCCACGGGCCCCCAGCGCCTCGACGCCGCGGACATGCCGCCAGATCGCGGCCGTGACCGAGGCGCGGATCCGGTCGGTTTCCGAAGAGCGCCGCTGCTCCACGAGCGCGCCGACCCACGCGAGCGCCGCAACGTTCAGGAGTGCGGCGAGCGTGGCAACGGTCAGGACCGGACCCCAGAACCCTCGCATCATCGGCCCGCCATTGTCACGCATTCGGGCCGCAGAATGAAGGAGTTACCGCCCGCGCAGCGCCTCCGCCCGTCCACGCCACTCCCGGTCGTCCCGGTAACGCTCCTCGCGCCAGGGATCGCCGCGCATGTGATAGCCGCGCTCTTCCCAGAATCCAGGCCGGTCGTCCGCCATGAATTCCACGCCGGACGCCCATTTGGCGGACTTCCAGAGGTACAGGTGCGGGATCAGCCCGCGAACCGGCCCGCCATGCGCCGGCGCGAGCGGCTTGCCGTCGAACTCCCAGGCGAACATGCAGTCGTCGCGTGCGAAGTCCGCCATCGGGACGTTCGTGGAGTAGTCGGGATGACCGTGGATCATCACGAACTTCGCCGCGGCCGTGGGGCGGCAGAGACGCAGGAGCTCGGTGTGGAGGACTCCGCGGAAGGTATTGCGGAAGCGCGACCAGGTGGTGACGCAGTGCATGTCGCAGAGGAGGGATCGGGCGGGGAGGGCGGTGAATTCCGCCCAGGACCATTCGCACGGATTTTCGACCTGGCCGAAGATGCGGAACCGGAAGTCGGTGCGGGTCACGACCGGCTGGGCGCCGGCGGTGAGGACCGGCCAGCCGTCGACGAGGTTCTGGCCCGGGGGGAGGCGGTCCGCGGTTCTGTGGGTGTCGCGATGGACGATGGGTTCGGTCATAGGGGAAATTTACGCGACCGGAGGGCTGTCGGGACAGAAGCTTTTCCGATAGAATCACCGGCCCTGCATCGGAATTCCCATAAGGAGCCGCCCATGCCGCCGACCGCCCCCGCCGTCACGATCTACGGAAAAGCCGGTTGTCCCTACACCACGGCCGCCCGGGAGGCGTACGGCAAGAAAGGGAAGGTGACCTACGTCGACGTCCAGAAGGACGCCGCCCAGCTGGAGGCGATGCTCAAGCTCTCGAAAGGGGCTCGGCGGGTGCCGGTCATCGTGGACAACGGCACCGTGACGGTCGGCTACGAGGGGTCCTGAGGGGTGTAGCCGCAGTCCGGCCGTCGGCCGGACGAGCCGTCGACCTCAACCCGGAGGCCCATCGAGCCCCGGAATTCCGGATCGGGCGCAGGCCAAGCGCATCTCCGCCCGCAGTTCCGGCAGAGGTACGTGCGCCCGGCGCGCACGGCCGCCGGATCCAGGAGGCCGGGCTGCCCGGCTGCCGCGGCGTGCGAGGCGAGTTCCTCCGCGACGCAGTCGGTCGGATGCCGTTCCAGCGACCCGTCGTCGACCGAGCGCGGGTCCGGCTCCGGCGCGCGGCCTCCGTCGGGGGAAAAAAGAAGGGGACCGGCCGTGAAGCCGGTCCCCTGTGATTCCCGGAGGTCCCCGTCTAGCTGCAGCCGCTCGTTCCGCCGCAGTTGTCGCAGCGGTAACAGGCGGCGTAGCGCGTCATGATCGTCCCGCACTCGGGACAGGGCGGAGCGTCCGCCTGGTTGATGAACACATGGCGCTCCCGTTTCTCCAGCGCGTTCTGAGGCGCCGGTTTCACGGCGGCCGCCTGCAGCTCCGCCGCCTTCACCGCCGCCACCGCCTTCTCGACCTTCTCGAGCACGGACGTGTCCGTCCCGCGGTCGATCTGGGGAAGCTGGTCCGGCGGCAGGAATTTCAGCGCCATCCAGCGGAAGATGTAGTCGGTGATGGACTTGGCAAAGCGGATGTTCGGGTTGTTGGTGATGCCCTGCGGCTCGTACCGGCTGTGGATGAACTTGGTGACCAGGACTTCCGCCGGGACGCCGTACTGGAGCGCGATCGAGACCGCGGTCGCAAAGGAGTCCATCAGCCCGGAGATCGTCGAGCCTTCCTTCGCCATGGTGACGAAGATCTCGCCCGGGGAGCCGTCGTCGTAGAGCCCGACGGTCAGGTAACCGTCATGCCCGGCGATCGAGAACTTGTGCGTGATGGAGGCGCGCTCGTCTGAAAGCCGGCGGCGGGCCGGCTTGGCCGGCGTGTCCGCCTTCCGCGCCCCCGCTTTCTCGGACCGGTTCGTGCCGAGCGGCTGGATCCGCTTCGAGTTGTCGCGGTAGATGGCAACGGCCTTGATGCCCATCTTCCAGGACTCGATGTACGCGGTCTGGATTTCGTCCACGACGGCGTTCTCCGGGAGGTTGACGGTCTTGGAGATCGCGCCGGAGACGAAGGGCTGGACGGCGGCCATCATGCGGATGTGGCCCATGTAGTGGATGAAGCGGGTGCCGTTGACCGCCTTGAAGGCGCAGTCGAAGACCGGGAGATGCTCGGGGCGGAGGTGAGGGGCGCCCTCGATCGTCTCCTTCTCGTCGATATGCCGGACGATGTCCGCGATCTGCGGCCGGGAGTAGCCGAGCCGCTCGAGGGCCTCGGGAACCGTCTGGTTGACGATCTTGAGAACCCCGCCGCCGACGAGCTTCTTGTACTTCACCAGGGCGATGTCGGGTTCGACGCCGGTCGTGTCGCAGTCCATCATGAACCCGATCGTGCCGGTGGGCGCGATCACGGTGACCTGGGCGTTGCGGTACCCGTGCTCGCGACCGAGGTCCAGCGCCTGGTTCCAGGCGCGCCGGGCGGCCTCGAGAATCGTGCTCGGGACATGTTTCGGGTCGATGTTGGCGATCGACGCCCGGTGCTTCTCGATCACGCGCAGCATCGGCTGGCGGTTCTTGTGATACTCCTCGAACGGTCCCATCTTCTCGGCCACCACCGCGGACATCTTGTACGCCGTCCCGCACATCAGCGCCGTGATCCCGGCGGCGTAGTCCCGCCCCGCGTCGCTGTCGTAGGGGAGACCGCGCGCCATCAGCAGCGCGCCCAGGTTCGCGAACCCGAGGCCGAGCGTCCGGAACTTGTGCGACATCGTCGCGATCCGGTCCGTCGGGTACTTCGATCCGCCGACGATGATCTCCTTCGCCAGCGTCATGATCCCGCAGGCATGGGAGAACGCCTTGATGTCCAGCTCCCCGTCCGCCTGGCGGAACTTCATCAGGTTCAGGCTCGACAGGTTGCACGCCGTGTTGTCGAGGAACATGTACTCGGAGCACGGGTTCGAGGCGTGGATCTTGTCCGTCGCGGAGCAGGTGTGCCAGTCGTTGATGGTCGTGTCGAACTGCATCCCGGGGTCGCCGCAGAACCAGGTCTCCTCCGCGATCGCCTTCATCACGTCGCGCGCCCGGAGGCGGTCGATCACCCGCCCGTCCGTCCGCGCCCGCGTGGTCCACTCCTTGTCGTCCAGCACCGCGCGCATGAACTCGTCGCTCACGCGCACCGAATTGTTCGAATTCTGGAAAAACACCGAGCTGTAGGCCTCGCCGTTCACGCTTCCGTCGTACCCCGCATCGATCAGCGAATGCGCCTTGCGCTCCTCCGCTCCCTTGCAGTGCACGAACTCCAGGATGTCCGGGTGGTCGGCGTCCAGGATGACCATCTTGGCCGCGCGCCGCGTCTTCCCGCCGGACTTGATCACGTTGGCGAACGCATCGAATCCCCGCATGAACGACACCGGGCCGGACGGCTTGCCGCCCGAAGAGAGCCGTTCCCGGGCGCTCCGGAGCGGGGAGAGGTTGGTGCCGGTGCCGGAGCCGTACTTGAAGAGCATTCCCTCGGTTTTGGCGAGGGTGAGGATGCTCTCCATCGAGTCTTCGACCTGGTTGATGAAGCAGGCGGAGCACTGGGGGTGCTTTTCGATGCCGACGTTGAACCAGACCGGGGAGTTGAAGGCCGACTTCTGGTTCACGAGGAGGTGGGTCAGCTCGGCGTAGAACGCCTGGGCATCCTCGGGGCTGGCGAAGTATCCGTCCTTCTCGCCCCAGTTCGTGATGGTCCGGGCGACCCGCTCGATCAGCTGGCGGACGGAGTGTTCGCGGTCCGGTCCGTCGACGGCGCCGCGGAAGTATTTTGAGACGACGACGGAGGTCGCGAGGGCCGACCAGCCTTTGGGGACTTCGACGTTCTTCTGCTCGAAGATCACGTGTCCCTGATCATTGGTGATCTGGGTCGTGCGCTGGTCCCATTCCAGCTCGTCGAAGGGGTGGACGTCCGGGCGGGTGAAGAAGCGTTCGATGTGGAGACCGCCGTATTTCGCCTGGGGTTGGGTCGTGGTGGGTGCAGCGGCCGTCGGGCTGGCTTGAGTCATCCTCTCTCCTCCGTGTGAACTGGTGCTTCATAAGTTACGAGTTCGAACTGCGACAATAGGGCACCTGCGTGGTGTGATGGTGTTGAAATCGAAGCGCCGTGCCGTGCTCCGTCCGCATGGACGGAGCGACGCGAACGTCTTCGGACACTACCTCTAGAGCTCCCCCCTCTTGCAATTCCACAATGGCTGGTGGAACGCTGACCGATCCCTCTCCGGGCGATCCCGCGCCCCGGCGTACCCAGAAAGGTTATCCCCCAACTAGTTGTGTGTCAAATGCTAACTCGCACAATATTTGGTAGTGCCTAACATTGTTAGGCAACCCCTTTCACGACAAGGAGTTAGCGATCCGGTTCCCCGGATTCTCCACAAGTTGTCCACCGCACCCCGAAAAAAATCCTGATTTCCTGCACCCACGGGCATAATCGGGCGATGCTCCCCCAAGCCCTGATCTTTGACTTCAACGGCGTCCTCGTGGACGACGAAATCGTCCATTTCGAGCTCTTCCAGTCCCTCCTCCTCTCCCGCCAGATCCCCCTCTCCCGCGAACGCTACTTCGAACGCTACTTCGTCTTCGACGACGCGGGTCTCTTCCGCCAGATCTTCGCCGACACCGGCCGCCCTCTCCCCGAATCCGAACTCAGGACCCTCTGCTCGGAGAAAGAACAGGCCTACGCCGCGCTTCCCGACAGCCGGTTCCGATACTACCCGGGTTCCGAGGCGCTGGCCCGGGACGCGGCCGCCTCCGTCCCCCTGGCGATCGCCAGCGGGGCGCGCGGCGCCGAAATCCGCCGCCACCTGCGCGCGCGGGGGCTGGCGACGCTGTTTCCGGTCGTCGTTTCGATCGACGATGTCCGCTGCGGGAAACCTGACCCCGAGTCGTATCTCGAAGCCGCCCGCCGTCTGGGAATCGACCCGCGGGGCTGCGTCGCGGTTGAGGATTCCCCGGGAGGCGTGGCGAGCGCCCGGGCGGCGGGGATGACGACGGTCGGCGTGGGACACAGCGTCCCGACCGCTCGGCTGGGCGCGGATCTCGCCCTCGAGACGCTCGAGGGGCTCACCTGGCGATCCCTGACGGCACTTCTGACCGCGCCGGGGGAAAGGGGCGACGCGCGCGACGCCGCCCGCTAGACTGGTTTCATGCTGACTTCCCTGCTGACGCGCGTCTGCTTCGGTGAGATCGCCCGGAGACCGGACTCCGAGATCGATTTCACGGTCGCGGCGGCGCTCATCGCCGAGGAAGAATACCCGGACCTGAGGCCCTCCGACATCCTGGGGCAGCTCCAGGACATCGCCGCCCGCGCGCCGCGGCTCGAAGGCTCGGCCCGCGAGCGGGCGACCCTGCTGGCGCACCACCTGTTCGTGACCGAGGGATTCCGGCCGAATGAGACGTCGTACGACGACCCTGCAAACTCCTACCTGAACGTCGTCCTGAGCACCCGGCTCGGGATCCCGATTTCGCTGTCTCTGGTCCTCATCGAGGTCGGCGCGCTCCTTGGCCTCCCCCTCGCGGGAATCGGGTTTCCCCGGCGGTTCCTCGTCGGGCTTCCCGGAGACGACGATTTTTACATCGATCCGTTCGACCGGGGCCGGATGCGCGGCGCCGCAGGGTGCCGACGGCTGTTCCGGCAGCTCGGCGGCGTGGACGCGGACTGGACCCCCGAATTCCTCGCCCCCTCGTCCCGCAAGCAGATCGTCCAGCGCATGCTGCGCAATCTGAAAGAGGTCTTCCTGCGCGCCGGGGACGTCCCGCGATGCCTGGCGGCCGCCCAGAAACTGAGCGCCCTGGAACCGTCCGACCTCGACGAAATCCGCGACCGCGGCGTCCTCTCGCTTCATGGAGGCGCCTGGGTCCGCGCCCTGGCGGACCTCGAAACCTACCTCGCCGGGAAACCCGGAGCCGAGGACGCGGAGCTGATCCGCAGGCACTGCCGCGTCCTGCGCCGCCATATCGTCGACGCCGGGGTCGATGCCCTCGCCGCCGCCGCCCAGACACTCGAGCACGATCCTTCCTGATCGACCCCCCGGCGCCGCCCCGTCACACGGGCTTCTTCAGCCAGAAACGCTGCCACTCCTCCATGTGCGTCAGCGTCGCGAAATCCTTCATCCGGTCGAGAAACAGCACCCCCTCCAGGTGATCGACCTCGTGCTGGATCACCCGAGCCAGGAACTCCGTCGCCTCGAACGTCAGCGCCTTCCCCTTCCGGTCCAGGCTGCTCACACGGATCTGCCGGAATCGAGGGACCTGGCCGCGCATGTTCGCAATCGAGAGACATCCCTCCCAGTCGTCGCCTTTCTGCTGTGACAGCGGCTCGAACCCCGGGTTGATCAGCGCCGTCGCCGTGGTCCACGGGGCCCCTTTCACCGCCTCCACCACGATCACGCGCACCGGCATGTGCACCTGCGGCCCGGCCAGACCCACCCCGTTGTACTCCTTCATCGTCTCCAGCATGTCGTCCACCAGCCGCTGCACGTCCGGATGGCCCGCATCCTTCACGGCCGAAGCCTTCCGCCTCAGAACCGGATTGCCCAGCATCGCAACCTTCAGGATCGACATCGGAGACTCCTGGATCAGGACAGCCGGGCCGCGCAGGCGGCGGCCGCGGCGTCAAACAGGGGCGCCGCCACGCCGAGGGACCGGAGAAGTTCCCCGAGCGGAAGCGACCGCCCGAGAGAGAAGGCGGGGAGCAGCAGTCTGCCGGATTCGGGGTTCCGGTGCCACGAATCGAAGCGTGCCGCCAGGAGCGAGTCGAGCGCGAGGGCGCCGGCGCGGGCGCGGACGGCATGGGCGGTTTCGAGCCACGGGGAACCCTCCCGCAGCACCGCCGACGGGGATTCCCGGAGGAGCGTCGCTTCGCTCAGGTGCAGCCGGGCGTCGGCCTCGGAGGCGCCGCCGGCCTGGTCGAGTTCGGCGAGAAACAGCCCCGCGGTCCGCCGGAGCCGGGCCAGGTCGAGCGCGGCGAGTTCGCGCGCGCCGTCGCGGGGACGCGCGACCCCGAGGGCGCGGGTGAGCCAGCCGGGGTC
>JABWAY010000407.1 GCA_013360825.1 Candidatus Brocadiia bacterium
CGCCCCCGTCCCCCCGGGCCTCACCAGCCACGCGATTCCCGCAAACCCGGCGACGACCCCCGCCGCGACCGCGGCCGACGGCCGGCGCCCTCCCGGCCGCAGCCAGTCGAGCAGCACCGTCCAGAGGGGGACGGAACCGATGATCAGCGAGGCGAGTCCGCTCGGGACGCGCGTTTCGGCCCAGCAGACCCCGCCGTTGCCCCCGAGCAGCATCAGCCCGCCCACCAGCCCCGCCCTCGGCCAGAACCGGATCGCGGGCGGCTCCGCCCCGCGCCACCGCGCGAATCCGTACAGCACGACCCCGGCCGCGACGAACCGCCCCCCGGCCATGAGGAACGGCGGGAGCGTGTCGATGGCGACGCGGATGGCGTAGTAGGTCGAACCCCAGATGAGGTAGACGGCGAGGAGGGCGAGGGCGATTCCCCATCGCGGGGCGGGGTCAGACGGCGTCATCGGGCCCCGGGACCGGGAAGAGCGACGTTTCCTTCTCGGTCGAGAGGACGATGGTGGTCCGCGTGGACTCGACGGCGCGCAGCGGCCCGATCCGGTCGCGCAGCAGGTCGTTCAGCGCCGCCGTCCCCGGGACACGGACCTTGATGAGGTAGCCGTCCTCCCCCGCGACGCTGTGAACTTCGAGGACCTCGGGGAGCTTCGCGAGCGACCGCCCCACGGCGCCGCAGGCGGCGCGCTCGCGGACCCGGATGGAGACGAAGGCGACCAGGCCGGCGCCGAGCGCCTCAGGATCGAGGCGCGCCTCGAAGGCCCGGATCAGCCCCGCCGCGAGGAGGCGGCGGACGCGCCCGTGGACCGCCGACGGCGCCATGCGCAGGCGGCGGGCCAGGTCCGCGTTGGAGATCCGCGCGTCCCGCTGCAGCGCGCGGAGAATGCGGAGGTCGACTCCGTCTGCTGTTCCTTCTTTCATTCAGACAATTCTACGAAGTTTCTTCTCATCTCACTCTTATTTTCTCGCTTTTCTTCTCACGCCCCCACCCTGCCCCCCGGCCCCGCTCCCCCCACCCTTCAATTTCCCAACCTCCCCCCCACCATGTACCATGCTCCTCCGCCACCCTCCATGTCCTCCACACTCCTGAACGGCCGGTACCAGATCATCCGCACCCTCGGGCGGGGTGGCATGGGCGTCGTCCACGAGGTCTTCGACCGCGTGCGGAAGGAGATCCTCGCGCTCAAGACGGTCCGGGCGGACCGCCTCCCCAACGTCGAACTGTTCCGCCACGAGTTCCTCCTGCTCTCCCGCTTCCGCCACCCCAACATCGAGCGCGTCTACGACTTCGGAAAACTCGAGCCGGAGAACGACTACTTCTTCACGGCCGAGCGGGTCGAGGGGAAGAACCTGTTCGAGGCCACCGAGACGTCCGACCTCAACCACTGCCTGGACCTGGCGGCGCAGATCGCCCGCGCGCTGTCGTTCATGCACGAACGCGGCCTGGTCCACCGGGACGTCAAACCCGCGAACATCCTCGTCCCCGACAACGGCCCGACCAAGGTCATCGACTTCGGGATCGCCAAGCCGATCGACGACCTGGGGGAGGTGGCCGGGACGCTCGGGTATCTCGCCCCGGAGGCGCTTCGCGGGCAGCCGTTCGATCACCGCGTCGACCTGTATGCCCTGGGCGTCACCCTGTACGTCGTGCTCGCCCGCACCCCGCCGTTCGAGGGCGTGACGACCACCGAGATCATCTCCTGCCACCTCCAGGAGCAGCCCCGCCCGCTCCGCGAAATCAACCCCTCCATCCCGACCCGCGTGGAGGCGATCGTGATGCGCCTCCTCCAGAAGGACCCGGGGGACCGCTTCCAGAGCGCCGATGAGGTCGCCAGCGAACTCGCGATGGCCGCCGGACAGTCCCCTTCCCTCGAAATGCGGAAGACGGTCGACGGGTTCCTGGGCAGCGGGACGCTCGTGGGGCGCGACCCGGCGCTGAAGCGGATGATGGACTCGATGGCGGCGCGGGCCCGGATGCTTCTGCGGCATGGCGAGGTGACGCGCGAATTCGGGCGGCGGTCGGGAAACGCGCCGGTTCCCTGCGCGTTTTCGGTCACGGGGGAGGCGGGCATGGGGAAGACGCGGCTGCTCCGCGAATTCCGGATCCAGTGCCAGGTGCGGGGCATCAGCGTGTACGAGGGAACGCCGGACGGTTCGCGGCTCGGCGCCTGGGGCCGGGTCCTGGCGGGGATGGCGGCGGCGCGCGGGGCGCCGGTTCCGGAGGGCGACCCGCTCCCGTGGATCCTCGACTCGGCGCGGATGAAGGCCTGTGCGCTCATCTTCGACCAGTTCGAGGAAGCGGACGAGGATTCCCGGGATCTCGCGGAACGGTTCGTGAAGATGATGCAGGTCGCGCCGGCCGACGACCCGGTCCCGGCGCTCGTCGTGACTTCCACCCGGCCCGGATCCCCTGCTCCCGGGGAACCGATCGTCCTCGAGCCGATCGACGCGCGCGGGGCGACGGCGATGGTGAAGTCGATGTTCGGCGTCACCATTCCCCCGGTCGTCGCGGAGCGGCTGGCCTCCGAGACGGGCGGCAACCCCGCCTTCATCGAGGAAACCGTCCGCTGGTGGGTCTCCACGCGGAAATTCCGCCGCACGAACCGCGGCTGGATCCTGGCCGATATCTCCCGCGAAGACGTCGTTCCCGCGTCGCTCCACGACGCGCTCAGCGCGCGCCTGGAGAAGGTCCAGCCCGCGGAGCGCGACGCGGCGCTGACGCTCGCCGTTCTCGGCCGCCCCGTCTCCGTCGCCCACCTCGCCCCGCTGTTCGCCCTCCCCGAACAGGATGCCGCCGCCGTCGGGCTCGCCCTGACCGCCAGCGGCGTCGCCGTCGCCGACTCCAGCCGATCCAGCATCCGCTCCCGCTTCCCCGACGCCGGTCTCCGCATCGCGGAGTCGGGATGGAAAGGGCTGGCGGAGGCGCACCGGCGGGCGGCGGCCGTGCTCGACCTCGAGGGACTCGGCGGATCCCCGGCGTTCGCCCTCCACCTCCTGCGCGCCTCCGATCCGCTCGGCATCCCCGCGGCGCAGCGCGTCCTCGACGCCAACGTCGCCGCCCCGTCCGAGGTCGCGCGCCTCGCGGCCGCGCTGCTGGAGTGGC
>JABWAY010000408.1 GCA_013360825.1 Candidatus Brocadiia bacterium
CTGCTCGAAGAACAGCCGGTCTTCGGGGTCGTACTGCATCACCTGGTTCCACCCGGGGCCCGCCACCTGCGTCCGGTTTCCCCGCAGGTCGTAGGTGTTCGCCCGCTGGTGCGCGACCGTCGCCCCGGACGGATTCGGGGTGACCGCCGCCCCCGTCGTCGGCACCGCCGCGTTCCCGCCCGGCTGCGCGGCTTCTGTTCCGCCGCCGCGGACAGGGATCAAGGTCTGAGGAAGTGGACCTTGATGAACTCAAGCCGCGACTGGAGTTCCTCCGCATTCTGCAGGGTTGCCTCTACACCAACCGGAATCAGGGTGTTCACGGATCGGCCAGTGCGAACCGCTTCGATCCATCTTTCCATCTCGTGCACATAGGACTCCAGCGCTTCACAGGGTGTGCCACCTGCATCTGCTGCGAGGTAGGCCGTCGGGACGTCTCCGACAACGACCCAGATAAACCGATCCGCGTCCTGGTCCGGCTCGATTTCGAACAGAAAGACGGCAAGCACCCCGCCAACACCGAGGCCGAAGTAGCCTTTCACGATGCGAAGGCACCATGTCCGGGTAGAAAGAAAGGACCGAGCTTCGGCGAGCATCCCCCGCAGCAACTGCGAATCTTCGGGGCTATCCCCTTCCATGTCGTCCTCAGACACAAGCCCAGTCACCTTTACGTTGCGCGCCGTCACTCGGTCCCCTCATTCCGGTCGGGGCCCGCTCTGCCTCCCCACCTCTTGAAGTCTCCGCGGTCCATGTGTTCCCTCATGTGATCTTCATGCGGTTTCGGACTCAGATTGTCGACTTCATTTGTACCGCCGTCCGCAAGTGGCTTCTCATGGCTGACATCCTGATTCTTCGTCGGGTTCTTTGGGTCCTTAGGCCACTTCTTCCCGAAAGTCCGCTCCCAAAGATTCCTGAGTGTACTTGACTTCACTCGCGGCACTGGGCCAGATGAACCGTTGCCTGCCCTCCCAGCTGCCTTGGCGTCCACGCGGTCCGGTTTTCCGGCACAACCCGCCGGGTTCGGCCCTCCTTTCCCGCCGCCTGAGTCCGGTTTCTTCGGTGCTGAAGCGCGTGGCGGGCGGCCCGATGGCGCGGGCTCTCCGGCGTGAGGGTTCGATGAGTTCGGAGGCGGGGCTCCCGTCGACGGTTTCCCCCCGGAACCTGCTGGGGATCGAGCGCCCTTGGGTTTGCCGATGCCTGCGCCCACCGGCACATGCGGCATTCTCCCGGCACTCGTCCCCAGATTGTCCGCAAGTTCCCCGAACGCCAAGGCCCCCGCGCTCACGCCTCCGGCCCGCTCCATGAACTCCCGCATGATGCGGTCCGACTCGGATTCGTTCGGCGGGGGCGGTGATTCCGAGGCAGCCCCGCCGCCTCCGCCGAGCGGGCCGACGCCCGGCGGGGCGTCCATGGGGGCCGCCCCGGTTGCCGCGGAGAAGCCGTAGTCCTCGTTCTGGCCCATCGGGTCTGTCAGATTCGTCGGCCCGTTGAGGACGTACAGGTACAGGTTCGAATGCCACACCGGATCCCTGCTGATAAACCTCCCCACCGCCGGGTCATACGTCCTCGCCCGGTAGTGCATCAGCCCCGAGACCTCGTCCTTCTCTCTCCCCGTGTACCCCCACCGCCCTCCCAGCCCGACCGGCGGCGCGGGGAGCCCCACGGCCAGGTTTGCGCCCCAGGCGTCGGTGAAGTTCGTTCTCACCACCGCGCCCGTCGCGTCGATCACCTGCCCGACGCTGCCGAGCGCGTCCTGGAAGAAGTACGTCGCCTGGCCGGCGGCGTTCACCCGCGCGGCCTTCCCGTCAAGGGCGGCCGCGGCGTAGATCCCGTCGAACTGCTCGGGGTTCGCGCCCTGCTTGGTGTAGTCGGCCAGCGTTTCAAGGCCGTCCGGCAGGTACCACTCCTCCGGCGCCGCCCCCAGCTGGTCGATGTGCGCGATCCGCTGCCCCGTCGGCGCGTACGTGTCACGCACGTGCGCCGTCGCGGTCTGGTGCCCGGTCATCCGGCCCAGGTAGTCGTTCTCGAACGTCGTCAGCTGCCCGGCGGCGTTCTTCGTCGCGAGGCAGCCGCGGTTTTCGTACGTGTACTGGATCGGCTGGCCGTTCCGCTGCTCGAACATCAGCTGGTCTTCCGCGTTGTACTGCATGACCTGGTTCCACCCGGGGCCGGTCACCAGCTCGCGGTTCCCGCGGAGGCTGTACGTGTTCGCCCGCTGGTGGTTCACCGTCGCCCCCGGCGGGTTCGGCGTCACCGCCGCCCCCGTCGTCGGCACCGCCGCGTTCCCGCCCGGCTGCACCGCTTCCGTGTTCGTCCAGGTCGGGCCGCCGGCAGGCCCCACGTGCTGCTCCGTCTCCAGCCAGGAATTGTCCGTGTACGTGTAGGTGCTCTTAACGTCGAGGTGCGCGTGGAAGACTTCCTCCCGGCGGTTCCGCTCGTCCTCGGTGTATTCCACCTGCGCCAGCACCTGCCCGGCCGAGTTCACGTGCGCGATCGCCCGCAGCCGGCCGTTCTCGCGGTAGTACCGGAGGATCACGTTCCCTGTCTGCGGGAACGTCGTCTTCACGTGGAAGCCGTGCTCGTACTCCTGCACCGCCATCTGGACCCCGTCGACGGTGATCGTCTCGAGGCGATCCGAGTCGTCGTACCCCCTCACGACCGCGTGAGAGATCGTCCCGTTCGACTCACGGATCCGCGTCGCCACGATGTTCCCGTTCGGGTCGGGGTCGTACTCCACCGCCTTCCAGAAGACCCCGCTCCGCTTCCAGATCACTTCGCGCAGTTCCAGCGTATGCGTGTCCGGGCCGGAGATCGGCGCGTACCGGAATTCCTCCCGAATCCCGGTGGTCGCGCTCTCGATCGTGAGCACGTTCCCCACCGCGTCGTACGTCCGGGTGATTTCCTCGCGCAGCGCCCCGCCGGGGAACCGGTACGTCGACACCAGCGGCCAGTTCCGGGCGTTGTACGTGTGCGTCGTCGTGTTCCCGTCTTCGTCGACGATGTACGTGGGCAGCCCGAGCGCGTTCCGCGTGATCGTCTTCCCGTGCCCGAGCGGGCTCGTCGTCGACGTCAGCATCCCGTCCCGGTTCCGGCCGTACTGCCA
>JABWAY010000056.1 GCA_013360825.1 Candidatus Brocadiia bacterium
CTCGCCCCCGCCCTGCTCAAGGGCCGCACGCTGGGATACGCGCGGATCCGCGGGCTGAAGGCGGGGCGGACGACGCTCAGCATCGGCGACGCATCTCTCGAGGTCGAGGTGCTCCCGCGCCGGACCCCGGTCGAGCGGCGCGTCACCGTCGTCGGCCCGGCGGACGGGGCGTCCGTCTGGCGGACCTTTTCCGTCGGGGTGGAGGTCGATGCCGAGGCCGCGGGCGAAGGCGCCGTCCACGAACTCCGCCTCTCCAACGGGGAAACCCTGACGCCGCGCCGCGTCTCGGGACCGTGGTGGGGGCCGACCCTCCGCGTCCTCTACGCCGTCAATACGTTCAGCTTCCGCGCCGGGCCGCTCGACCTGACCGCCGTCGTGCGCAGGGCGGACGGAACTGAAATCGCCGGCGAACCCCGGAGGGTCACCGTGCTCCGCCCCGCCGGCGACGACCTCGTCGAACTCGAAGCCGAGGACCAGCGGGAACTCCTTCGCCCCAGACATCTCGGCCCGGGAAATCCGACCGTCCTGGTCGACGCGAAAGCCTCCGGCCATGAGTGCTACAGCATGTTCTCCGGCGACCCCGCGGCCGTTTTCCCGTTCGAAGTCGAGAAAGCGGGGACCTGGCAGATCATCGCCAACGTCCGCGGCACCTTCGCCGGCGGCGCCTTCCCCACCCTCGGACTCTCCCTCGACGACAGCGGCACCCACCTGACCAACGCCCCGCTCGTCGACGAAAACTGGCACCGCATCGCGCTCGGCGTCCCCATCCGCATCGAGGCCGGAAAGCGCTTCCTCGTCCTTCGTTTCCTCAATGATTTCTACGCCCCCTCCGGGAACGCGGACCGCAACATGTTCCTGGACCGGATCGAGCTGGTGCGTGTGGAGAAGACCCGGGCCGGGGGGTCGGAGGGAAGCGACCCCGGCGGGCCGGTGGCGATGGGAGGCGGGGAGGCGAAACGCCGGAGCAGCTGGGGGGATGTCCGGGTCGCGTTCGCGGAGTCGTTCGACGGGCAGCCTGCGCCCGGAATCGTCGAGATCGGCGGCGTCTGCTGGTGGCGCCGGATGGACAAGACCGCGGCCCCGCTCTGCACGCTGTACGTGAACGGGAAGGCGCAGTGCGGCCAGCGCTCCGCGGCGCCGAAGTGGTGGCTGGACTGTGCCCACCTGCAGGACGGGGACAACGAGCTGAAGATCGTCGCGGTCCTCGACGGCGGGGAGACCGCGGAAACCCCCGTCCAGCGCCTTGCCTGGCGCCCGCCGTGGGAACGCGCGGGACGCCAGCGGCCGGCGCGGGAATTCCGGCGGTTCACCGTGCGCGACACGGGGTGGAACAGGCGGACGCGGGACCTGCTCAATCGGGGAACCGACAGCCCCGAGAAGATCTGCGCCCTCATGGGCGGGCCGGAGACGGCCGTCCTGACGCTTCCCGAGGACCTCGCCGGTTCGTTCAACATCTGGGTGGAGGGGCGCGGGTACGAGTTCCAGGGACAGGCGGTGGCGAAGGTGGAACTCGAGGCGGGCGGCGGGAAGACCGAGATCGGATCGCCGCAGATGCCGGGGTGGTGGTCGCCGGTGCAGGCCGGCGCGGCGATTCTCCCGCGCGGGCGCAAGAAGCTGCATGTCACGTTCGCCAACGACAGGTATGAGGAAGGGAAGGGCGACCGGAACCTGGCGCTGCAGTCCGTGATGCTGATCAGTGCGCCGGCGGGGAAAGACGGCCGGTCGCCCCGCAGCCGCGTCCTGTGGCCGCCGGCGGATGCGGAAGTCTGGGAGCAGGATGTCGTGGTCCTGGAGGCCGCGGACGACACCGGGGTCGCGTGGGTGGAGCTGGAGATCGACGGCCGGCGGACGGGAATCCGCGCGGATATCCCGGGCAGGATCGGCCGCGTCGTGCTCCCTCTCCCCGCACGCGGCCTGGCGCCCGGACCTCACACGCTCACGATCGCAGGCGCGGACAACGGGGGCCTCGAGGGGATTTCCGCCCCCCGGACGTTCGTCGTCCCGGCCGCCCCTCCCGCCGACCCCGGCCGGTACCGGCGCGCCGTCCACCTGCTCAACCGCTTCGCGTACGGCCCCGACCCGGCTGAGCTGGCCGACGTACTCCTCATGGGCGAGGAACCCTGGCTCGCCGACCGGCTCTCGAGGCGCGGCGACGATCCGGGAGACGTGAACGCCCTCACCCAGGCCTGCATCGTCTTCAACGGACAGAACGGGGCCTACGACGTCATGGCGCGCGATGCGATGCACGCCTGCCTGACCCCCAACCCCGCGCGCACCCGCTTCGTCCGCTGGGTTGATAATCACTTCTCAACCTGGATCCGCAAGACCCAGGAGCGCAACGAATGGGAGGAGCGCCGGACGTTCACGATGCTCGGTGTCGCGCCGTTCCGGGACCTGCTGGGCGCGTCGTCGCACAGTCCGTGCATGCTCGTCTATCTCGACCAGTCGAACAGCTTCGCGCGCGCCCTGAACGAGAACTATGCCCGCGAGATCCTCGAACTTCACACCGTCGGCGTTCACGGCGGGTACACCCAGGCCGACGTCACCTCCCTCGCCCACCTCCTGACCGGCTGGATGACCAGCAACGAGGGAGACGGGCAGTCCGGAGGCCCGCTGCTCCAGTGGACGTTCCGGTTCGACCCGAACCTGAACGACGATCGCCCGCACCGGTTCTTCGGCATGACCTTCCCGAAGGCGGGCCCCGAGGCCCGCTATGACCGGGCCCGCCTCGCCGTCGAGCTGCTCGCGGCCCATCCGTCCACCGCAACGTTCGTCTGCTCCAAGCTCGTCGCGCACTACGCCGCGTGGCCGGCGGACCCGGAGATGACCGCCGACCTCGCCCGCGTCTTCCTCGAGACCGACGGGGACCTCCGGGCAGTCCTCCTCGCCCTCTCCCGCCACCCCGGCTTCTGGCGGCCCGCCCTCGAACCCCGGATCGCGCCGCCGTTCGACACCGCGGTCCGGATCTCCCGCGCCACGCGGCACGCGCTCCCCTGGCAGGTCCTCGACCTCTGCGCACGGAGCGGCGCCGGCGTCTACGACCGCCCGACGCCGGACGGCTACCAGGAAGAGGACGCCGCCTGGACCTCCACGAACGCCCTCCTCCAGCGCTGGCGGTTCGCCCGCGAGAACGAATGGGCCATCGCCACCCTCGTCCCCGGCGTGCTGCGGTGGACCGGAACCCCCGCGACGGACGACATCCGCGATCGGATCATCGACATCGTCGCGATCCGGATCACCGGCCGCGTCCTCTCCCCGTCGTCCCACGACGCCGTCCTCGGCGCCCTGCGCACCTTCCAGGGAAACCGGGACGAACTCGCACAGTCCGCCGCCAGCCTCGTCGCCCAGATGCCCGAAGCCCAGACACGCTGACCCGCACCCCGGAGACCCCGATGCTCCACTCCCGCAGGTTCTTCCTGAAATCCACCGGCGCCCTCGCCGCGTCCCTCGCCGTCACCCCGCTCGACCTGTTCGCCGAAGAACCGGCGGCCGGCGGCGCGGCGCCGGCCGTGACGAAAGGAAAGACTCTGGTCCTCATCTTCCTGCGCGGCGGCGCCGACGGACTGAACCTCGTCGTCCCCTGGAAGGACCCGAATTACCGGCGGATCCGCAAGTCGATCGCCCTCCCCTCCCCGGGAGAAGGCGCCGGCCCCGGCAGAGTCCTCGACCTCGACGGATCGTTCGGCCTCCACCCGAAACTGGCCCCCCTGCTCCCCCACTTCGAGGCCGGCATCGCCGTCGCACTCCACGCGGTCGGCCATGACCGCAACACGCGGTCCCACTTCGAGGAGCAGGACGCCTGGGAAACCGCCGTCATCGGCGATTCCCTCCGCGCCGACGGCTGGGTCAACCGCCACCTCCTCTCCACCTCCGGTCACGGCCCCATCCGCGCCGTCGCCATCGGAAACGCCCTTCCCCGGATCATGCACGGGAAAGGGTGCGCCTACGCCGTCCACGGAATCGACGACCTGGCGCTTCCCGGCTCCAGGATGGGCGAGACGGCCGCCGCGGATGCCCTGCGGAAGGCCTACGCCTGCGAAGAGGGAGGCCGGAATCGCGCGGCGAGGGAGCTCCTGGCGGAGACGGCGCAGGGGACGCTGGACGGGGTCGATCAGCTGAAGGGGATCGTCGGCAGGCCGTACACGCCGCTCAAGCCCTATCCCGTGTCGGAGCTGGGGGGGAAACTGATGCAGGCCGCGCGCCTGATCAAGTCGAAGGTCGGCGTGGAAGTCCTCGAGATCGACTACGACGGGTGGGACACCCACCAGTACCAGGGAGGGGCCGAGGGAACATTCGCCAACCTCGCGGGCGGGCTGGCCGAGGCGGTCTCGGCGTTTCTGAACGACCTCGGGGACCATGCGCAGGACGTCCTCGTGATGACCTTGAGCGACTTCGGCCGGACGGCGTCCGAGAACGGGACCTTCGGCACGGACCACGGCTGGGCGAACGTGATGTTCGCGTTCGGTCCGGCCGTCCGGCGCGCGGACGGAAAACGGCTGATCGGCCGCTGGCCGGGGCTTGCTCCCGACCAGCTGCACGAGAAGCGCGACCTGATGCACACGACCGATTTCAGGGATGTGATGGCCGAGGGGCTCCGTCTTCATCTGGGCCACCCGGATGCAGGCAGGGTCCTGCCGGGACGGACCTTCGAGAGCGTGGGGCTGCTCGCGTAGTCGTCACCGCCTCTCCGTTTCCGGCCCGCCCTGCTCCTTCGGCGCGATCGGGTACAGGTGGAGCTTTCCTCCCTTCGCCTCCGCGCGATAGATCAGGAGCTTCTTTTCCGCCGGCCCGTTCAGGATCGTTCCGTCCAGCCGGAACCGCGAGCCGTGGACCGGACACTCGAGCCGCTGTTCCTCGAGGTTGAGGCGGAGCGTCCCGCCCATGTGCGTGCAGGTCGCGGAAGCCGCCGCGTAGCCGTCTTCCGTCTTCCAGACCAGAACCGGGCGTTCGCCCGAGAGGCGGACCGTCCGCTGCTCCCCGGCCCGGGTGAGCCCGTCGGGAAGCGCGATCACGATTTCTTCGTCGGTGGGCGTGACGACGGGGCGAGCCGGGGGGGGCGAGGCGGCGCCGCCGGCCTTGCAGCATCCCCCGCCGGAGCTCTTCCCCTTCGAACCGCGCTGCATCCCGCAACCGCCCCCGGAACCTTCCCCGGAGCCCTCCCCGGAGGCGCCGGCGTGCATGCCGCAGCCGCCGTCCCTGCCGGAGCCCTCGCCTCCGCCAGATTGGCAGCCCGCACCGCTTCCCTCGGCAGCGGCCGGGTTTTCCGGTGTCGGGGCGGGATCTGTGGTGCAGCCCGTGAAGAGTGCGCCGGCGAGGAGTGCGGTCCCGACTCCGGCGAAGATGTGTCTCATGGCTGCCTCCGGGTGAAGAATTGATGAATGGCGTTAACTGACACCCGGACGTCGCGCAAATCCGATGCCGCGGCGGGGACGACCGTTCCGGGCCGGTGAAGGACCG
This sequence comes from Candidatus Brocadiia bacterium, assembly GCA_013360825.1. Classification (GTDB taxonomy): domain Bacteria; phylum Planctomycetota; class MHYJ01; order WSZJ01; family WSZJ01; genus WSZJ01. The sequence continues at coordinate 5,458 of JABWAY010000056.1, forward strand.
GCGCCGGGCTCCCCTCGCGCCCCGGCCCTCCCCTCTACCGCTTCCCCGCGAACGCGGAAATCCCCGGATACCGCGCCGCAGCCCCCAGCTCCTCCTCAATCCGCAGCAGCTGGTTGTACTTCGCAATCCGGTCCGATCGGCTCGCGCTCCCGGTCTTGATCATCCCGCAATTCGTCGCGACCGCGATGTCGGCGATCGTCGAGTCCTCCGTCTCGCCCGAACGGTGCGACAGAATCGCCGTGTACCCGTTCCTGCGCGCCAGCTCCACCGCTTCCAGCGTCTCAGTAAGCGTCCCGATCTGGTTCACCTTCACGAGAATCGAGTTCGCCACACCCTCACGGATCCCCTTCGCCAGGATCTCCGTATTCGTGCAGAACAGGTCGTCGCCGACCAGCTGCACGGACGCGCCCAGGGTCTGCGTCAGCGCCTTCCACGACGCCCAGTCGTTCTCCGCCACGCCGTCCTCGATCGACACGATCGGGTATTTCCCCGCCCATTCCGCGTACATCGCGACGATCTGCTCACCGGTCCGCACCGACTTGTCCGACTTGCGGTAGACGTACGTCCCTCCCTCGAAGAACTCGCTCGCCGCCACGTCCATCGCGAACATCACGTCCTTCCCCGGGGCGTACCCGGCGCGCTCGCACGCGTCCCGGATCAGCTGAAGCGCCTCCTCGTTCGACCCGAGATCCGGCGCGAACCCGCCTTCGTCCCCCACCCCCGTCGCGAGTTTCTTCTCCTTCAGCACCTTCTTCAGCGTATGGAAAATTTCCGCCCCCACCCGCAGAGCCTCGCCGAACGACTTCGGTCCCGTGGGGCAGATCATGAACTCCTGGAAATCCAGCCGGTTGTCCGCGTGCGCGCCGCCGTTGATGATGTTCATCATCGGGACCGGGAGGGTCCGCGCACCGGGCCCGCCCAGGTACCGGTACAGCGGCAGTCCGCTCGCGGCCGCAGCCGCCCGCGCCACCGCCAGCGAGACGGCCAGGATCGCGTTCGCCCCCAGGTTCCCCTTGTTCGGCGTCCCGTCCAGCGCGCACATCCGCGCGTCCACCGCCGCCTGCTCCGTCGCGCACATCCCGCGCAGTTCCGGACCCAGGAACGTGTTCACGTTCGCCACCGCCCCGCGCACTCCCTTCCCGAAATAACGCTTCCCGTCCCCGTCCCTCAATTCCGCCGCCTCGCGCTCCCCCGTCGACGCCCCGCTCGGCACCGCCGCGCGCCCCCGCGCCCCTCCCTCGAGCGCGACGTCGCATTCCACGGTCGGGTTGCCACGGGAGTCGAGAATCTCGCGGGCGCGGACGGACGCGATGCCTGTCTTCATGGGGAGCTCCGGGAAGAAGAAGGGGGACCGCCCGAGCGTACCACCGGGCCGCGGGGCGTGAAGGGTTAGAGGGCGGCGACGCGGGTGAGGAAGGCCGCGACGTGGGCGCGGCCGGCGTCGAGCGCGGAGAGGGCGACGGACTCGTTGGGGGCGTGAATGGCGGAGGCCGGGTCGCCGGTGCCGAAGGAGACGCAGGGCATGAGCGCGCGGTAGAGGTACATCGGCCCGCTGGCCGGCATCAGGGGGAGGAGGAACGGGTCCCGGCCCCATGCCTCCCGGGCCGCCTCCGCGGCCGCGCGGACCAGGGGGTCGTCGACCGCGGTCCGGGCGGGCGGATAGCCGTGGGCGTCGGAGAGCTCGATGCCGAAGGGCCGGAAATAGGCCCGGAGCTTTTCCCGGATTTCCGCCGGATCCATGTCCGGCACGAGCCGGACGTCGAACTTCACCGAGGCGGATTTCGGCAGCACGGTCTTCGAGCCTTTTCCCTGGTACCCCGACGTCAGCCCGTTGATGTTGATCGTCGGGCGGAAGACCAGCGCTTCCTTCAGGTCCGGGCCGCACAGCCCCCCGAGGAACCCGGCGATTCCGTACGCCTCGCGCCTCTTCTCCTCGTCGTACGGCATCGCGTCGAGCGCGGCGAGATCGGCGCCCCCGGGGCGGCGGACGCGCTCGTAGAACCCGGGCAGCGTCACCGTCCCGTCCGGGGCCCGGAGTCCGGCGAGGGCATGGACCAGCGTCCAGGCCGCGGACGGAACCGCGACGCCGACCGAGCTGTGGAGGTCGCGCGCCGTGCCCCTGCAGGTCGCCTCCGCGTGAAGGATTCCCTTCACGCCGCAGATCACGTCCGGCGTCCCGTGTTCGTCCCGGCCGCCCGTCTCCCAGAGGCAGCCGTCGGCCTGGAGCCAGTCTCGCTGTGCGGCGACGAATCCCGCGAGGGACGGCGATCCGACCTCCTCCTCCCCCTCCACCGTGAACTTGAGGTTCACGGGCAGCCGGTCCCCCAGGTCCCGGACCGCGCCGAGCCGGACGGCGAGGTTGGCCTTGTTGTCCGCCACGCCCCGGGCATAGAGGCGCCCGTCGCGCTCGACCGGCTCCCACGGGGGGGAGCGCCACTCGTCCAGCGGGTCCGGGGGCTGGACGTCGTAGTGGTTGTACACGAGAAGGGTCTTCCGGGCGCCCGGAGTCTTTTTTTCGGCGCAGACCACCGGGTTTCCGGTCGTCTCCACCACGCGGGCGTCGAATCCGAGTTCGGTGAAGACGCCGAGCAGCAGCGTCACCGAATCGCGGATCCCGGTCCCCTGGGCGGAGACGGAGGGGATCCGGAGGTACCGGTCGAGAAAACTCCGCGTCCAGCTCACCGCCCCCTCCGGCGGGTCTCCCGCTCCACGTCGCCGACGCGGGCGACCTTGAGGGAATTGGTCGCCCCGGGCGCCAGGTTGGAGCCCAGCACGTAGACGACGGTGTCGCCGTTCCGGGCCAGGCGGGATTCGAGCAGCTCGCGCTCGGCGACGGCGAAGAGCCGCTCCACGGACTCCAGTTCCGGGATCAGCCGGGGCAGGACCCCCCAGTAGAGGGCGAGGCGGCGGGCGACTTCCTCCGAGCTCGTGAAGCCCAGGATCGGCGCGCGGGGGCGCTCGTCCGAGAGCAGTCGCGCGGACCGCCCGCTGCGGGTGAACACGAGGAGGGCCTTCGGATCGCATTCCCGCGCGGCATGTCCCGCCAGGCGCACGACGGCCGGTGTGAAATCCCCCGCCTCCGCGTCCGTCACGCTGCTCACAGCGCGGTCGAACGGGTAGATCTTCTCCTCCGTCGTCTCTGCGATCCTGGACATCCGCCTCACCGTCTCGACGGGAAACTGCCCCACCGCGGTCTCCCCCGAGAGCATCAGAGCGTCGGTCCCGTCGAGGATCGCGTTCGCCACGTCCGTCACCTCCGCCCGCGTCGGCGTCGGATTCGTCGTCATCGACTCCAGCATCTGCGTCGCCGTGATCACCAGCTTCCCGGCCCGATTCGCCACACGGATGATCCGCTTCTGGAAAACGGGAATCATCTCCAGGGAGGCCTCGACCCCCAGGTCGCCCCTCGCCACCATGACCCCGTCCGCCGCGGCCACGATGCCGTCCAGCGCGTCCATCGCCTGCGGTTTCTCGATCTTGGCGATGATCGGGACCGTCCGGCGCGCCCGCTTCATCAGGTCCTTCAGCTCGGCGACATCCCCCGCGCTGCGCACGAAGGACAGAGCGACGAAATCCACCCCCAGGCGCAGGCCGAACAGCGCATCCTCCCGGTCTTTTGCGCTCAGCGCGCCCGTCGAGAGGGCCGCGCCGGGAACGTTGATTCCCTTGTGCGAGGTCAGGCGTCCGCCGTCGGTCACATCGCAGAGGATGTCCCGGCCGCGGACCTCCCGGACGCTCAGGCGGATGTTTCCGTCGTCGAGGAGAATCGTCTCGTCCTTGCGGACGTCCCGCGGAAGATCCGCGTACTCCGTCGAGACCACCCCGTCGGCGCCCTCCACGGGACGCGTGGTGATCGTCAGCTGCGACCCCGTCGGGACCTCCATCCCCGGCGGGCGGACCTTGCCGACCCGGATTTTCGGCCCCTGGAGATCCTGAAGGATCGCGATCGGGCGACCGGACTTCCGCGCCGCTTCGCGGACCAGGCCGAACAGCGCGGCGTGCGACTCGTGGGTCCCGTGCGAGAAATTCAGGCGGACCGCGTCCAGCCCGATGTCGACCAGGCGCGCGATGACCTCCGGCGTCGACGAGGCGGGCCCGAGCGTGGCGAGGATCTTCGTGCGGCGCATCGGTCCATTGTGGCCCGCCCCGACGCGGGGGGCAAACAATGGCGCCTTCCGGCGTGCCGGCTCTTCAGGGCGGGGCCGCCCGGACGGCAGCGGGGCTTCCAGGAGCCGCCGGAGCCTCCCCGAAGACCGTCTCCACGCCGGGCCCGCACCCCGCCTCTCCGCATCACTTCTCGGCCACTCCACGCTGCTCCTGTGCCGTCCATCCTCGCGTCTTTCGGCGTCCCGCGGCGCCGTCGATCCTCATCGATGTCCACCGGCACCGACTCCAGCCTCCCCCCTCCACGCCGCCGAAAACAGCGTCGCCTGAATCGCCTAATGCCCTCGTGGAGCGACTGAGGGAAGTAGTGGCGCCCCCTGCCCGCCCGGGGACAATGCGCCCGATGCCGTCCACGCCCCTCCGAATCGATTCCCCGGATCCCGGGACCCTCCACCTGTCCCTGCCCCCCCGCCTCGACATCGCCACGACCGGTGACGCCTGGCGTCGGGCCTCCGCAGCCCTGGATCGCCCGGACATCCGGACCCTCCGCGTCGCCGCGACGGACCTCGAGAACATCGACGGCGCCGGGATCGGCCTCCTCGTCCATCTCCGGGACCTCTCGCAGGCCCGCGGGATCGCATTCGAACTCGCCGCCCTCCCCGGACGCTTCCAGCCCCTCCTCGACGCCTTCCCCCCCGGATCCCTGCCCCCTCCCCTCAAGTCCGCCGAGCCCCCCGGCTTCCTCGAACAGATCGGGCGTTCCGGGGCCGGCCTCGGCCGCGACCTGCGGGACCTGCTCGGGTTCACGGGAGAACTCGCGACCGCAATCGGCCGCTCCCTCCTCCACCCCCGCGAAATCCGATGGAGCGAAACCTGGTCGACCGTCGAGCGCGCCGGCGTCAACGCCTTCCCCATCATCGCCCTCGTCGGCTTCCTCATCGGCTTCATCCTAGCCTTCCAGAGCGCCGTCCCCATGCAGCAGTTCGGCGCGGAAATCTTCGTCGCCGACCTCGTCGCCCTCTCCCTCCTCCGCGAACTCGGCCCCCTCATGACCGCCATCGTCCTCGCGGGGCGGAGCGGCTCCGCGTTCGCCGCGGAGATCGGGACGATGAAGGTCAAGGAAGAGCTCGACGCCCTGAATACGATGGGGATCCGGCCGCTCCGCTTCCTCGTGGTGCCCCGCGCCCTCGCCGCCATCATCGTGACGCCGATCCTGGCGGCATTCACGTCCTTCTTCGGCCTCATCGGCGGCCTCGTGGTCATGCTCTCCCTCGGGTTCCCCCTGGTGACCTACGTCAACCAGGTCAGGGGCGCCCTCAGCCCCGAGGACTTCCCGTCCGGCCTGGCCAAGGCGCTGGTCTTCGGTCTCCTGGTCGCCGGGATCGGGTGCCTCCGGGGACTCCAGACGGGAACCGGCGCCAGCGCCGTCGGTGAATCCACGACGCGCGCCGTCGTCGCCGGAATCCTCCTCATCATCCTCAGCGACGGCCTCTTCTCCGTCGTCTTCTACTCGCTCGGCATCTGATGCCGTCCCCCCTCATCCGCGTGGAACACCTGACGGCCGGGTGGAACGGCAGGGTCATCCTCGACGACCTCAGCTTCGAGGTCTTCGAGGGCGAAGTGTTCGTCATTCTCGGCGGGTCGGGATGCGGGAAGTCGACGCTGCTCAAACAGATGATCGGCCTGTACACGCCGATGTCCGGCCACGTCCGGATCGACGGCGACGACATCGTCACCGCCCGCGGTGCCGACCGCCTCCGCATCCTCCGCAAGATCGGCGTCACCTACCAGAGCGGCGCCCTCTTCGGCTCCATGACCCTCCTCGAGAACATCGGCCTCCCCCTCCGGGAGTTCACCGATCTTCCCGAGGAGGCCCGCATCCTGGTGGGGCGCATGAAGCTGAAACTGGTCGGCCTGGCCGGGTACGAGAACCATTTTCCCAGCGAAATCTCCGGCGGCATGCAGAAGCGGGCTGCGATCGCACGCGCGATGGCGCTCGATCCGAGAATCCTCTTTCTCGACGAGCCCAGCGCCGGGCTGGACCCGGTGACCAGCGCCGGGCTGGACGCCCTGATCCGGCAGCTGGCGGAGACGCTGGGCGTGACCTTCGTCATCGTGACGCACGAACTGCCGAGCATCTTCGCCATCGCCGATCGGGTGATCATGCTCGACGCACGGACCCGTACCATCGTGGCCACCGGCCCGCCGGCGGAACTTCGCGATCGCGCGGAAGATCCCTGGGTGCGCCGGTTCTTCAATCGGGAGGCGGACAATGGCTGACACAAAGTACGTCCGGATCGGTGCCTTCATCGTCTCGGGGACCCTGCTGGCCGCGGCCGGCATCGTGATCGGAGGCGCCGGATCGTTCGGCGCCGGGACCATCGCGATGGAGACCTACCTGGACGAATCCGTTCAGGGGCTGGCCGTCGGCTCCCCCGTCAAGTACCGCGGAGTCCAGGTCGGAACGGTGGACTCGATCGACTTCGTGTTCTCCCAGTACAAGTTCGCGGAGGCAACCGAGGATCTCTTCGAGCAGTACGGCCGCTACGTCGTGGTCCGCCTCGCGATCAATCAGTCCGCCTTCCGGGACATCGAGCAGAAGGACGTCAACGCCCGGGTCCAGGGCGAGATCGACCGCGGACTCCGCGCGCGCATCGCGTCACAGGGGCTCACCGGCGTCGCCTACATCGAGATCGACTACCTGGACGCCGGGCAGAACCCGATCTTCAAGCCCCGGTGGGCACCGCGGACGTTTTACCTCCCCGCCGCCACGAGCACCGCCGCCCGGATCACGGACTCGGCCGAGACTGTCGTCCGTTCGCTGGAGGAGGCCGAGCTCGACGTCGTGGCCGGTCACGCGGACCTGCTCATCCGGGACCTGACGAAGGCTCTCAATGAAGACGTCGTCCCGGTCCTTCGAAAGGTCGCCCTCGCCCTCGACGAGATTCAGCCCACGCTGACCTCCGTGAAGGAAGCGAGCGGAGAGCTCGCCCCGGCGCTCCGGAGCGCCCGGGCGATCGCGGAAGACCTCGAACCGGTCGCAAAGGATCTGCGTGCGACGACGGAGACACTTCCGGAGACAGCCCGCCGGGCAAACGAGATCGCCATTCACGCCGACGAGGCCCTGACGCGGGTGACCGCCTCGGTGGACGAACTCTCCGGGAAGATCGCGGCGCTGGTGGACCGGCTCGACGCCGCCGTCGAGCGGGACCTGACGCCGACCCTCGGGCACCTGCGCACGACGAGTGAAGGACTTCCGGAAGCGCTGGAGAGCCTGAAGGTGACGCTGAAGCGCATCGACGGGCTGGTCACGGGAGAGCGGGCGGACATTGCGGAGGCGGTTTCGAGCCTCCGGCAGGTCAGCCGGGACATCGAGCAGCTGTCGGCGCACGCGAAACGCTACCCCTCGCACGTCCTCTTCGGCAACCCGCCCCCGCCCCGCGAGAGGAGATAGCCGATGCACCGGATCCTCGTCATCCCCGCTGCTCTCGCCCTCCTTTCCGGCTGTCTCTCGCTGGCAAAGGACTATCCGGAGCGGCACCTGCACGCCATCTCCGCGCCGCGGCCGGAAGGGGCGGCCGCCCCGGCACAGGGCGCGATCCTCCATGTGAAGCCGTTCACGATCGCCCCGCGGTATGCGGGGACGGAGTTCGTCTACCGGCGGAGCGACATCGAGTGGGAGTCGGACTTCTATCACGCGTTCTTCGTGGCGCCCCGGGAGGCGCTGACCGACGAATCCCGGGCGTGGATGACGGCTTCCGGAATTTTCCGCGCGGTCGTGGACGGCTCGAGCGCCATCCCCCCGACGCATCTCGTGGAGGGACACATCGCGGCCCTCTACGCCGACATCCGGACGCCTGGCGCGCTGAAGGCCGTGATCGAACTGGACGTGATGCTCGTCGATGACCGCAGGGTCCCCCCGGCAGCCCTGATGTCGCGGCGGTACACCCAGGCGGTTGCGATGCGGGAAGACACCCCCGAGGCTCTCGTGGCAGGCTGGAACTCCGGGCTGTCGGCGATCCTCACGGCGTTCGAAGTGGACCTGCGGGAGGCGCTCGCCGCACCGCGTTGACGCAGTGTGTCAGATCGCCACGTCGTCGTACCACTGGTCGCTCAGGAGGGGCCCCGGTCCACGTCCCCGCGTCAGCGGGGCGCCGACATGGCGCGCGTACTCCTCGATGAACGAATCGAATGCGGCGTCCAGCGTCAGGCCGTGCCGGTTCGTGTAGGTGCGGAACGACAGGATCCCGGTGTCGGTGAGCACCAGAAGGCGCCGCCCGACGACGTTTCCGCCCGGTTCCTTCGCCCAGACAATCACCTTGTCGATGTCGATCGCATTCGACACCGCCCCCCAGGCGTTCGATCCCCGGAGAGAGAGACACGACGCAAACCCGTACTCCCCCATGTAGAGGACCTCGAAGGGGTCCGTTTCCACGACGAACAGGATCTCCCCTTCGTACTCCGATTCGGGGGTATTGCGCGAAGCCTCGACCCGGGTGAGATTCATCTCGATCTCGTCGAGAATCGCGGGATCGACCGGGGGCGCGGGCGGCGGCTCCCCGGGCCCCGTGGAGTCCGGAGCCTCCGGCACCGGCGGGGGCGGCACCTGGGCCCGCAGGGCGGCGACCTGGCTCCTCAGTTCCTCCAGCCCCTCCTCCGGCTTCACCCCCGCCTTCGCCAGAAGCCCCCGGGCCTGCGCGAGATCCGCCTCCTGGCGGCGCAGCTTCTCCTTCCGCGCGTCCCCCCTGCGATAATCCACCCTCCGCTCGAACGCGGCCCGCCAGCGTTCGATCCGCACCTCGGGAAACGCCGCCTTGACCCGCGCGGCCCACTCGAGCACCGGGGGCTCGCTGCGCATCCAGTCGTGAGGCTTTCCCTCGAGCGCGTCGAGAATCAGCCGGCGAAGCCACTTCGAGCTCTTCCGCAGATGGCTGACGGCCCGGAAAAAGAGCAGAGCGGGGAGAATCCTGGGCTCGATTGTGGAAAAGTCACGATCCTCGCCGAGTTCGTGCCTGAGACGCGTCCGGTAGAGGTCCATGCGCAGCGTGTCGAGGGAGGTGACCGCGATCCGGATCGCCTCGGCCCGGAGGGCGTCCATCATGGCGCGGATCAGGTCGCGGCGCTCATGGCGCATGAATTCGGCGGCCTCGGGCGGGAGCCTCCGTTCGGCGGCGGGGTCCCGGAAGGCGCGCGCGTACTCCGGATTCAGGCGCCAGGCCGCGCGGCGGTTCAGCGCTTTCTCCCGTTCGAGCATCCGCTCCCGCCGTTCCCCGGTCGCCGACTCGATTCGCGGCCCGATGGCCGTCAGCTCGATCTCGTCGTCCTGCATCCGCGAGAGGAAGCGGTCGAGGGGCTTGAGCCGGGACTCGACGCCGAACCGCGCTCCCAGCGCGGCCACGACACGGTGCAGCGCGACAAGCTCCGCGTCGTCCGCGAGAAAGTCCGCCTGGGGAGGAAACGGGGCCTCCGGCGGATCGCGCAGGTCGAGTTTCTTGAGGAAGGCGTCGTGTTCCGCACCGTTCACCGCCACGAACGAGAGCTGCAGAGCCCCCTCCAGGAACTGCTCCGCGGCGGCGGTCGAGACCGACTCTCCGGGCGAATTGTCGATGATGAACATCAGGAAGTCCCAGAGCGGGGTCCAGTTGCGGTCCGACCAGGTGATCGAAACCGCCGCATGCGTCAGCGCCTCGATCAGGACGTGACGCTTCGACCTCGACGCCTGCCGGAACAGGATCGCCATCAGGGCGCGCGCACGACGGGATCCGACACGCGGCGGCTTCCGCAGCGCCTCCTCCAGTCCGGTCCGGATGTGCGCCGCTTCGGAAATCCAGAGCAGCTTCTCGATCTCCTCCTTCCGGACATGGGCCCGGTTGACCGGCTCGAGCGCGAGGCACTCGAACAGCGCCATCGTGCACTCCTCGGTCCAGGTCGGTGACTTTTCGAGCAGATGCCGGAAGAATCCGAAAGCGTAGTTTGTCGCGTGCGGGATGTTGCGGAGCGCCGCCTCGATCTGGGGCCGCCCGAGGAGATCCGGCCTCCGCTCGACGAGATTCCCGAGAATCGAGTAGGCGTTGTAGGCATCCCCGGCGAATCCCGCGCAGACCGCGTCGATGATCCCCGGCGTCATGTGGTCTTCCTCCCGCTGGAATCCGTAATAGACCGCATGGATTCCCTCCTTCGGAAACCGGTGCATCAGCGGAACCAGCCGCCCGATCATCTCCCCGGCCCGCTCAGGCTGCTGCTGACGCAGGAGATTGAGCATATTCATCAGCGACCCGGGTCCGGTCTCCGCGAGCGCGCACAGCCCGTCGAGGCGTTCCTTCGTGAAGAGGCCCGGGAGCGTGCGGACCGCCCTCCCGAAAAACTCCCACCCCTTCTCCGGATTCGCGGGCAGGTGCCGCTGCACCATGTCGAGCAGTTCCGGGGTCAGAAGCGGCGCCTCGTCTCCGGCCGCCGAGTACGCGGCCTCGACGGCCGCCCCCGGCGCCTCGCCGAAGTCCGCGAGCGCGCGGGCGACC